>JBDLIZ010000012.1:0-24183 GCA_039714615.1 Pseudomonadota bacterium
CAGCGCCACCTGGCTGGCTACGGCGCTGGATACCTTCTCGGTGGGCAGGTAGCCGCGGGCGAAGGAAAGGTGCATCGCGGTGCTCGACAGACAATGAGCGAAGATGCCCACCTGGTCGGCGCCCGTGCGCGCTCGTACCTCGTCCACGCCGGCGGGCCAGTCGTACTTGGCCACGTCGTCCAGCGTGTAGGGTGTGTTATGTACCTTCAGTTCGGGGCTGGTGCGCCAGTCCAGCAGCCAGACGTCGAATCCTTTCTCGTGGAAGAACTCCACCAGGTTTTGATCGACGGTGTCGATACAGAAGGTGAGCGCTGACATCGCCGTCCCCGGGGTCATGACCAGGGGCCCTAGCGGTCCATCGCCAGGGACGTGATGGAGGGTCAGCGTGGCGCCGTCCTTCGCCTTGATTTCGTACCGCTCCAGCGCGCCGTAGGACTGAGGGCGCCGGCTGCCGAACCACTCGGGGTGGCTCGTAACTATCTCGGGTTGCGTATTGACAGCAGTCATGCTAACTCCCTTCACAGAGTCTTGAGGTAGGCGATCAGGTCCCACTTGTCTTCGACTGCCAGGTCGGTACCGTAGGAGCGACCGGTGTGGCCCTTGTTGCTATTGCCCGGCAGGGTCAGGTCGAACTCTGGCATGGCGCGCCCCTCGACCTCGGTCAGGTCCGTGCGCATTCCCATGTTGACCGGATCGTAGACGGTGTGACTCACGCGAAAGCTTGTCTCCCCACCGTTGCGCTGGTCCTCGGGCAGCAGCAGGTCCCACATGGTGGGCACCGAGCCATTGTGCAGATACGGCGCCCGCGCCCAGAGGCCATCGAGGGGTCGGTTGGCGTAGCCCACGGTCTTCTGCATGTCGGTAAGCGCCCACGGCTGGCCCTTGCCCATCTCCAGGAACAGGGTATTGAGCTTCTCGGTGTAGGAGTCGAAGCGGCGTCGGTCGGTGCCGATTCGCTCCACGGGCACGATCTTGCCCATGGCGCTTCCCTCGGGGTCGTGGCAGGCGTAACAGCGCTCGCGGTAGATCGCCTCGCCGCGGGCCACCTCATCCGCGTTGGGAGGGTCGAACGGCCACTCGGGGGCCGGTAAGACCTCCAGCCACTGCTGGATGCGGTCGATCGCCTCGAGGTCCATCGACTCGGGAGTAGCACCGGCTCCGAACGCCGCGCCGGTGTTTCGATCCTGGACGCGGGGAGCGTTGCCGTCCCAGTTGAGCGGCCGGTCCCGCTTTCGCGACTGGTTCCAGATGGAGGCGTAACGGGCGGTGCCGATCGACTCTTCCTCGGTAAGTCCGTTCGGGTAATGCTGGCCTAGCGTCCCGAGCTTGTACGGGTTGAAGGTGTCCACCCGTCCGGGCCCAAAGGGCGGACGCGACGCATCGAACAGCTCGCTTAGCGCCGCCTTGCGCACCTCCAGCCCCTCTTTGAACTTCTTTATGACCCGCTTGTAGACGAAGCGATCCATGAGGTTGAGCGGCGCCCGCGCCTCCATCACCGGAAAGAGAGTTTCGGCGTTATAGCGGGGGTCCTCGATCACCTTGAAGAGGAAGTTGAAGAATTCTCCCAGGTCGAGTTGGGTAGAGCCCATACCGAGGAAAACCCGCGGCTCCGCGTCGACCGCGGCGCGCACGATGCCGGTGTGGCAGGTAGCGCAATTCATGCCGGAGAGCGGCACCCGCATGGTGCGCTCCGAAAAGCCGATCGGCATGCCTCTACCGGGTTCCATGATGAAGCCGAAAGCGCTCCAGTCCTGGGGCGTGCCGGCGGGCAGCAGATCGGCGAAGACCGTCGGCAGCACCTCCATGATACGGGTGGGCAGACCGTTGTCGGTGTCGCCGCCGATGGAGCCGTATTTGAAGTGATCGGCCTCGTTGTCGTAGGTCACCGCAACGTCGTTGGGAAACCGGCTGAAGAAGTAGGTGGCCCCGATTCCCGCTACGACGAGGACGGCGATCACCAGGAATTTGAGTTTGCCGCGCATCATACATCTCCAGGTATGCTGAGGTGTTTGGCGAAGAGACCCAAAGAGACTTCCGGGTGCTTCACCATGTGAATATAGCCATCGAACCGGTGCGTGGTCTCGGGAAAGAGGCCCTCAGCCACCGGGGTTGCGGCAATCATCCGCTTCACATCGTCGACCGATCCCCACTTGTCTCCGGTGCTCTGCACGTAGAGCATCGGTGTGGCGGCAGCACCGCGCAGGGCGTGCACCGGCTGGATCGTCTCGAGCTTGGGTCCGCCGGCGAGGCTGTAAAAGATCTGCGTTCCCCAGCCCAGCACTTTGCCGATAGGGCCGAACGGCTTGGTGAAGTTCTTCATGAAGCCGGCGACGGTGGTGGGCTGCACCGCGATGCCCACCTTGAGCCGGTCGGTGTGGGCCAGGGCGAAAACGATGCAGTTGCCGCCGTTGGAGAAGCCGATGGCCCCGATGCGATCGGGGTCCACGTCCGGTCGGGTATCCAGGTAGTCCAGCGCTCCCAGCAGGTCGAGATGTTCCTTCCAGCCGGCGGTGTAAACGCCATTGCGCATGCTTTCCCCGAAGTTGCGGATGTCGAAGAGCAACTGGGCATAGCCGGCCTCGTGGTAGGCCTTGACCAGGGGCATCAGCTCCACGCGTTTGCCGCCGGGAAAGTGGTTGATGAGGCTCTTCTGTAGTGTGCCCAGCCGGTTCCAGGGCCAGCCGTGCAACATCAGCAGCGTGGGCGCTCGGCCTTCGTATCTTGCCGGCAGAAACCAGCCTTTGAGCGACGTACCGTCGGCGGCCGGGAACTCCACGTTCTGGTAGGGGATGTCCGCGGCCTTCTCGGGATCGGTCCACAGCGCGGTCCGACCCGGAGCGATCATCATCCGCGCGGAGAAGGCGATTCCGACGGCGAAGAGGAGGACGACCACGCCGGCCGTGATCAGAGCTATCTGGGTGATCGGCATGGTCAAAGCGTCTTCAGGTATTCGATCAAGGCCGTCTTCTCCTCCGGCGGTAGATCGGTGCCGTAGAGGTGACCGCCGTTGCTGTTGCCCGGGAGCGATGTGTCGTAGCGGAATTCCCGTTCTGCTTCGGGGCCGGACGACACGTAGCCCAGGCGCTTGGGGTCGTAGACGTCGTAACCGCGGTAGAAGGCCGGGGGCCGCGCCTCGGGCGGCTCCAGCAGGTCGGTTATCGTCGGCACCGAGCCGTTGTGCAGGTAAGGCGCCCGCAGCCAGACCGCGTCGAGCAACACCGCGGTGTAGCCCACGGTGTTGCGGATGAACCATTCCTGGGGCCAGCCGTAGTTCTCCTTCGAGGTGCGGTTGTAACCCTCGACCGTGCCCTCTGTGATGAGTGCCCAGCGATGCGGGTCGGTGCCGATCTCGTCGATCGGGATGATGCGCCCGGCGCTTTCCCGGCCGATCTCGTGGCACTCGGCGCAGGTGGCGCTCCATACTTCTTTGCCCGCCGCCGCGAGCGTAGCGTCGATCGGGAACGGGTAGCTCGGCACTGGCTGCCCCAGCCACCAGTCGCGCAGTCGGTTCAGGTCCTCGCGGAGGATGGTCTCCTCGGTGGCGCCGGCACCCACCGCCGCGTTCTGCATTGCCTTGTCCAGCGAGTCGGTGAAACCATCCCAGTGATAGGTCTTGATATTCTCGCGCACCTGCAGGTTGAACATCGTGGGTACGTCGGGATTGCCGATGGAGCCGTCGCGCGGCTGCTTGGCAAAGTGGAACTTGAGGTCGTTGAAGGCGATCCAGCGGCCCGGCCCCGCCTCGGGCACTTCGTACCACCAGTCGAAGCGCTGCTCCATCTGCTGCAGCTCTTCCTTCATCCTGGGGATGATGAGGTGGCTATAGAGCAGCTTCTCGATGAAATCGAGTTCTCCGGCCTGCTCCATGGCAGGGATCAAGCCGTCGCGGCTGAAGCGCTCATCGTTGGCGCTGGCGAACAGAAAGTTGATGTAGTCCTGACCGTAGAACGAGACGTTGGTGCCGGACAGGTAGTAGACCGGCTCCGAGTCGTGGGTCTCCCGGTAGTGGGAGTTGTGGCAGGCGGCGCAGGAGAGGCTGATTCGGTCGAAGCCCACCCGGCTCTTGGTGATGCCGATAGGGATGTCCATCCCCTCTTCATAGACGAAGCCGAAGGCGGCGTACCCGGCCTGCGGATCGGCGCCCTCGGGCAGCTTGTCCGCGAAGACCGTGGGCAGCACCCGCCAAATCTTGAATGGCATGCCGGCCGCCACCTCCTGGCCGACCGAGCCGTATTTCATGAGTTCGCGAATGTCCTCGAAGTGCGGTGCCTCGCGACGAAACAGATTGTCCCACGCCAGGTAGCCGACGATGCCCGCGAGCACGACCACTACGCTGAGCACCGAGAGGAACGTCTTGTTACTGAGCCCCATCAGCTCTGACCTCCGTCGTGCCAGACCCCATCGTGGTCGGCTTGCTTTGAATAGAGTCCCGCCTTGAAGAATTTGTCGTAGTACTCCATCTCCAGGTGGTGGAACTGCAGCCAGACGCCCGGAGTGTAGTAGGCATCCACGTGCGCGGGAAAGCGCCCGTAGGTGTTGTAGAGGTAGTTGCAGATGTCCTTCACATAGGCGATGCAGTCGTCCGAGAAGCGTTCCGCCTTCTCCTCGAATGCCTGGGCCTGGGACGATTTGCGGTAGGAGCGCGGAAAAACCTCCTTGTCGCCATAGCCGCCGCCGCTGGCCCCGAACTTCATCTCTATGACCCGGTCCACTGCTTCGTCCATGTTGGCTACATAGGGCGGTGTGAGCGACTCGAACACCTTGTCGATGCCGATCGGGTTCGGCTGACTGGCCGGTATCGGGGCCATCGGTTTCAGCGTCTTTGGCTGCTGAAAGCGGAAGCCCAGCCCGTAGATGCCATTGGCTTCGTCACGCTGGTAGACGTAGGGCGGGAAGATCGACCCGTGGATCCAGCCGCCGATGCCGAGCGCCTGGGCCACCAGCATCAGGTTCTGCATGTATAAGAAGCAGCCGTAGTCGGTGCGCAGGGTGTTGCCGAAGCCCAACGGGCCGATGCTTTCGGTGCTCACGAACTTTTTGCGCAGCCATTTGAGACCGCCGATGGGGTGGAACGGAATATCCGGCGTCAGCCCGATCTTGCCGCCGATCTTTGCCGCCCACTCGTAGAGGCCGTTGGGATGAAAGCGTCGCCAGTCGTCCACGAACATCATCCGCTTCTTCTGGGGCTCGGCGGCGATGATCAGGAGGCCGTTGATGTACTGCCAGGTGCAGTCCACCACCGGGAAGAAGATGGTGCTGCCGGGCACGTTCGAGTGCTGGGCGTTCCAGCCGAGGTAGTAGGGCCACTCGCGCGGGGCCTCCATGCGCCGATCGCCCACCCGCACCTTCGAGCGCTCGGCGGCGTGGAGCCAGTCTTCCTCTGTCCAGTCGGCCCAGCGCGGCGGCAAGTCCTTGAGTAGCTCCACCGCTTCCCGCCCGCGCGGAAATCTCAGTAGGAACATCCCGTCGTCGTTAATCATGAAGAAGGAGGTAGCCTGGCAGTTGTCGGCGCTGCTGCCGGTGCGAGCCACGACGTTGAGAAAGGGCGTGCCCAGCTCCGGAGAACCGTCGGGCTTGGTCAAGGGACCGTCGTGCATGGTGAGTCCGGTCACGCCGGTGGCGGTCACCACCAGAACCGCCTCCTCGAGAGGCGTCAGGGGAAAGGGATCGTTAGTGCTTTTGTGGCTCAACGCGCCGGCCTCCAGGGAGACTCCGCGGGCCACGCGCCGCGTGCGTCGCTCCACCAGGGCGGTCATCAAAGGATAGCTAAGCAGATCCGCCAATCCGGGATGACTATGTACGTGATGAGAATCAGTCATTACACCTCCAGCGACGATAAGAAGGAATATCGACCCCGCAAACGTCGCGTCTTGGTGGTCGATGTAAGACTCGTCCCTGGACGCAGGTCGGTGGACGAGTGAACACAGAACTGCTCCAGGAATGTCGGCACCCATCACGCAGATATCGACAGAGCTCGCCTGCCCTCAGAGCAGTGAATATCGTAGAGTCCAAGAGCATAGGCATGATAACGGATTTGATCTGTAGCATCATTCCGAGTCTACAGGCGGTCGGCTAAAACTGGCATGCGGCCGCTGTGGGGATTGGGCGAGAGATGCCGCACCACCTACATCAACGCGGCGGTGCGTTCGGCCAGTGCGGCGATCGTTTTCGTCGGGTTGCGCCCGACGGCCTCCGGGATGACCGAGCCGTCGATGACGTAGAGGTTCTGGTAACCAAAGACAGCGCCGCGGTGATCGACGACGCCGGTCTCGGGGGTGTCGCCGATGTTGCAGCCGCCGAGCGGGTGCGGTGTCACGAGGTTCTTGAGCAGCGTCCAGGTGGGCGGGACCCACGGATCGCCGCCGGTGGCCTTGGCCAGCCGCTTGTGCATATTGATGATGGTATTCATCACCTTCTCCGACGCGTCGATGTCCCAAGCCAGCTTTAGCTCCCGTGTCCAGGGCCAGTACCACTTTCGGCCCATGTAGAGCCGTCCGTCGGCGGCGTCGATGCCCTGGGCGAACCACGGCATCATGGTTTTCAGGGGGTCGCGGTCGCGGATCATCCGTTGTATGGCATCAACCACCGGCTTGTATTTCTTCCACCTCCAGCCCGAGAGTCTCGCTTCCATGACATTGCCGAGGATGTCGGGAACGCCGCCGTCCTGGATCCAGAACTCAGCGCCGTCCTGGCTGCCGTCGAGAAAGTCGATCACGGAGGTGATGGTTGGGCCCTGGCTGGGCGAGATGTCGCGATCGTCGTAGAAGGCCGGCGTCAGGAAGTCGCCGTTGGAGCTCCAGTTGTGGCCCAGAAAGGGGCTCAGGCCGGGCAGGGTCTTGAACTGATCGCGGCAGCGCAACAACAGCTCGGTGGAGTTGAGCGAACCGGCGGCGACGATGACGCGTTCGGCCGTCTCACTCTCGGGTACCAGGTGGTCGTTATCGATGCGGCTGAAGTGGACCCGGAAGCCCGTGCCTTCCGGCGCGATGGACTGGACTACGTGCAGGGGGCGTACCTCCGCGCCGTGGTTTTCGGCGCGCGCGATGTAGTTGAGTTCCAAGGTGTTCTTCGCTTTTACGTCACAGCCGATGTCGCAGTTGCCCAGGTGGACGCAGGTGCCCTGCTGCTGGCCCTGGGCGTTGGTGAAGGTCTTCGAGTGTCTGTGATTGAACGGATCTTTGAGCTCGTAATTCCACTCGGGATCGAAGCTGACGGCGATATCTACCTTGCTGAATCGGTCGCCGTGGCCGAGCTTCTCGGCGGCCTCTTTCATGAGTTTAAGGCGCTCGGTGAGTTGAGTGTCCGGAAGCTTCTGCACGTCGAGCATCCGACCGACCTCGTCGTAATGGGGCTTGAGCTCGGCATAGGTGATCTCTTGAGGCCACCCATTGTCGAAGATGTGCGGCGGCGCCTCGACGCAGATGTCGGCGTAGATCAGCGACCCGCCACCAACGGCCGAGCCCTGGACAATCGCCATGTCGGGGAACATGCGAAAGTCGATCCAGCCGTTCTTGCGGTGCGGCTTCTTGTGGTCAAAGAACCAGTCGTCGCCAGGCTTGCGCGGGTAGTTCTTAGGATCCCACCGGCGACCGCGTTCCAGAACGAGCACCTTGGCGCCTTTTTCAGCCAGACGGCAGGCCGTCACGGCGCCGCCGAAGCCACTGCCGATGACGATGGTGTCGAAGTTACCCATTGGTTCGTTCTCCTACTGCTTGAGACTCTAAGGACCTCACGAAGCTACTACATTTGCTCCAGGCCGTACCGGTTTGACCGGCCGCTTGACGCTGCAGGGGCAGCTCTATCGGGTGCTGTTCGATCAGCTGGGCGAATTCCTGGATGCGCTTGTCGTTCCCGGGTTCGAATCACGCGGTTTTGCCCATAGCCTTCCTCTGCAGTTCCCAGGCGTCGAGTCGGTGTGACTCCTGGCTCGGGACGCCGGGGTGTGTCTTCATCAGCACTTTGCCTGTGGTGTCGAGGGAGGATCGGGCGATGGTCGAGCTGGTGCTCAGCTAGTCGCGCGTGACGAATCTGGCATAGGAATCCCACAAGTCGGTCATGAAAAAGTGACCGAACTTGGCATAGGCTGCGGCTTTAGCGGCCGGGGAGCCGGCGCCGGTGGCGCGCATCGTCGAAACCAGCTTCATCAGATCTCTGACGCCCAGGCTGAGCACCCCGGCGCCGACGATCTCGCCGTCGGCACTCGTACCCTGGTGAAGCTTCGTGAACAGGGTCGTCGTGTCTGACCAGAGGTCGAAGCCGGGGTCGTCGTGAACCTCTTTGTGGCCGGCGACGTAATAGGCCTGCCCCCCGTATTCGAAGCCGAGTTCGTAGACCATGTACTTCATGGCCGGGTTGTCGGTGGGAGAAAAGAGGTTGAAGACGCCGGTGGACGCCGGCAGTCCCTGGCCGAACGGCGTAAAGTCTATGCTTCCATGGATTTCGCCGAGGTGTTTCGGGTCGCGGGTGAAGCCGTCGAGGTCACGGACGCTGATGTTGGCGTGCATCGCCAGTTCCGTGCCTTCGCGTTTACCTTTCTTGTTTCCCGCTTTGGGATCGGTTGCGCCCAAGGCAAAGCCGCCGGACATGGTTTCGCGAAAGATGATGCCCAGTTTTGCTTCGTCCATCGTGATGGTCTCCGGTTCGAGAGGAAGGCCCTCGTCATTTCAGGTCAGGATTTCTTGTCGTCCACGTAGCCCATCGCTACCGCCGACCAGGATCAACGCCCGTGTCGGCCCGTACAAGCTACGCCTAACGTACAAGCTATGCCTAAGAATAGGTGTTTCAATGAGGTTTTGCCAGTCATAGTCTCTTCCAATATGAATGAGTCTGACGGGAAGGCGTATTTCTAACATGAAATGGGCCTGAAGTGGCCTGATTCTGTCCATGATGGAGGAATGAAAACCATCATGAACGATTCTCACTAGCAGGGGGCTAAGTCAAGCTTGTTCAACGCCGCTATCGGGAATGTGGACCGGCACGTTATTAGTGGAACTTGCCGGCGGCTGTACTAAATTAAGTTGGTGCGATATTCACCGAAGTCGCGCACGGGTAGATTCTTCGCATCGCGTTCCCGCACGCGCCAGGCATTAACTAGCAATTCGACCTGACCGTTAGAAGTTCGCTTGAACCCAACCGTCATAAAATGCTCACGCGTGCGTGCCCTCGGGTAGGAGGAAAACAGCCAACCCCGTTTTGTACTTACAGCAAAGGATTTGTCATATTTCACTTTGGAAGCTAGCCACCCCGGGATCCTGATCTTGGCGGGGTCGGGGAACTTCTTGGGCTTGTATTGTGGTACTGCAGTGGCGATGCCGTTCAAGCCGGTAAGATTGGACAAGGGAGAGGCGATCACTTCAATCAGTCGTCCACCTTGTGGACCAAGCGATGCACTGGCGATACGCCCGAAATGGACATCGCCACTGAGTAATACAATATCGTGTCCGCTGGTACCGAGAGCCTGTAACAAGGCTTGATATTGAGCCTTGAAGCTCAACAAATTGCGTTCTGTCTTGCTGTGCTCAACGATGAGCGGTTGGGGTACAACCAGCACACCGGGGCACTGGAGTGTACTGGCCCAATCTGTCAGCTGTTCAAAATCACTGGCAGGCAAGAAGGCGTTATTTTCGCGGTAGGAGCGCAGATCGGCTAGGCAAAATGATAAGTCTTCGCCAATATTAAAGGTCTCCACCCTGGGAGACTGCTGCACCCGTGTCACAGCATCGGTAGCGGCCGCATTCCATGTCTCACGTACAAAATCCAGTTTTAGCGCCAACAATGCGGGAATAAGTGAATCGTAGAAGGGGTAGTCATTCCAGTACTCGTGATCATCCGGCAACATCCAAGTAGCACCACGGTTGAGAATGCTGCCCAGGGCCTGCCAGTGCAGCGCATAGTCCTCGGCAATACGCTGACGGATCTCGCGTTTAACGAATGACAAGGAGTCAAAACCAATATCCAAATAGACCTGATCACCAGTCAAGAAAGTAATCGTAGGTTTGATTGATGCATTGCCACGTTCGTACAAGGCCCGGTAGGCACCGGCAGCCTGACCACCATCGCGATGATTATAGAAACAACTACCCAAACCGATAGTGAAAGGACTTCGGTTAGCGGCAGGCAGTCGGGTGGGCAATGTATCAAACTGACCGCTACGCAGCAGTTGCCAAGATCTATTGCGCACTTGTTTGATGGTCTCAATACGCCGAAGAAAATGCACTTTATAATGCTTACCTGGTTCAAGATTCTTGAACGTTACGGTGGTGTAGAAGCGTTGCCGGATATAGCGAAACGGTCTTCGCCAATCCTCCTTGCTGATTCTTTGCACAACTACCGAATCATCAGGTGCCACCAGTTCTACTCGAGCGAAATCCGGCATCTTCAGGGTAGGAAACAGCGTGCCGACCCATACCCTGGCACTATTACTCGTGGCCCGCAGTACAACCAGGGCCCATTGACCCGTGTTGGTGTTGAACTCTTTACTCATGCCACGCCTCCTTATACGACCTGACACTTCTCAAATATAGGAGAGGGTTATCGATATTGATGGAGGTGCTAAACCGAACCATCAATATCTAACGAGGTAACTGTTAGGTCGGGTCTAGATTACTACAAAACAAGTTGCGCAAAAAGGATTAGTTGAAGTATCAGAGGCGATGCTTTAATAACCAACGAGGAGCACTAGTACAGCTGCCGCTGAAGGGGGGTTGGTTGATGAATAGACTAGATTGAAATTGATTGCACTGGTGATCCATCGATACTAAGTCGAAACCAGAACATAACTATTTGTTTGGAATGGCTCCCCGGGACGGGCTCGAACCGCCGACCTAGTGGTTAACAGCCACCCGCTCTACCAACTGAGCTACCGGGGAAGATGGGGTCGAGATACTACTTTAAGACAAAGCCCTGGGTCAATAGGCTTTTGAGTGAATTTACCCTATGCGTTGAAAGAAACGGTAAAGGTACGGGCTGTCGGTCGGCAAACCCGTACCCTGGTGGGTTCCTTAAGGATTCAAAACCGACTCGATCCGACTGATCGCGCCCTTGAGATTCTCCATGGAGGTCGCATATGAGATCCGGATATGTCCCGGTGTGCCGAAGGCGGTTCCCGGCACCAGGGCCACGCCGCCCTGGTCCAGCAGCAGGGAGGAGAACTGCACGTCATCGTCGACACCGTCCAGTGATTCCAGCGCCTTCTCTATATTGGGAAAGCTGTAAAACGTGCCATCCGAGGGGAGGCAATCGATGCCCTCGATCTCATTGAGCGCCGTGTATACATACTGATGACGCTCCTCGAAGGCGCGGCACATCTCTTTCACACAGTTCTGATCCCCTTCCAGGGCGGCCTGGGCGGCATATTGGGAGATAGATGTTGGATTGGAGGTGCTTTGTGATTGGATTTTTTTCATCGCTTTGATGAGTTCCGCGGGACCTCCCGCATAGCCTATGCGCCAACCGGTCATGGAATAGGCCTTCGACACACCGTTCATGGTGATGGTGCGGTCATAGAGATCGGGGCAGGCATTGAGTAGAGTGGCAAACTCATGGCCCTCGAACATGATATGTTCATACATATCATCGGTGGCGACAAACACCTGGGGATGACGCAGCAGGACCTCGCCCAGGGCCTTGAGTTCATCGAGGGTGTAGGCGACGCCACTGGGATTGGAGGGGCTGTTGATGACGAACAGGCGTGTCTTGTCGGTAATGGCCTGCTCGAGTTGCTCGGGCAACAGTTTGAAACCCTGATCCTGACCCGCGGAGACGATGACCGGCTTGGCATCGGCCAGTAATGCCATATCGGGGTAAGAGACCCAATAGGGGGCAGGGATGATGATCTCGTCGCCGGCCTCCAGCAATGCCTGGTAGAGATTATAGGAACTCTGTTTGCCGCCGACGGAGACCAGGATCTGTTCCGGGCTGTAGTCCAGATCGTTATCGCGTTTGAATTTATCGACGATGGCCTGCTTAAGCGAAGGGGTACCGTCGACTGGGGTGTATTTGGTCTTGCCGGCCCGGATCGCCTCGATGGCGGCTTGCTTGATGTGGTCCGGGGTATCGAAATCGGGCTCTCCGGTCCCCAGGCCGATGATGTCGCGACCCTCGGCCCGCAATTGCGCCGCCAATGCCGAAACGGCTAGGGTAGGGGAAGGTTTTACTCTCTGAACGCGGGATGATAATTTTATGCCCAAGGTGGTATCCTCTTTTAGTTGTAAAATTTATAGGGATCGAATCTTTTAAGTATATACAATGATACCTCAAGAAGCTGCCTCAGATAAGCCCGAGGGCACCAGTTTCCGTCTAACCACAAGTTATCAGCCCAAGGGCGATCAACCCGCGGCGATATGCCAATTGGTGGCGGGACTCAACAACGGATTGGCCTATCAAACCCTGCTGGGGGTGACCGGTTCCGGCAAGACTTTCACCATCGCCAATGTCATCCAGGACACCCAGCGTCCCACCGTGATCATGGCCCCGAACAAGACCCTCGCCGCTCAACTCTACGGTGAAATGAAGGAGTTCTTTCCCGACAATGCCGTAGAATATTTCGTTTCTTATTACGATTATTATCAGCCGGAGGCCTATATGCCTTCCAGCGATACCTATATCGAAAAAGACTCCTCAATCAATGAACATATCGAACAGATGCGCCTGTCGGCCACCAAGGCCCTGCTGGAACGCCGTGATGCGATCATCGTGGCTACGGTTTCGGCCATCTATGGCCTGGGAGATCCGCGCTCCTATCTAAAGATGGTCCTGCATCTGGACCGTGGCGAGCGGATCGATCAGCGCCAGCTACTCAGGCGCCTGGCTGAGTTGCAATATACCCGCAATGACATGGAGCTGCGCCGCGGTACGTTTCGGGTCAGGGGGGAGGTGATCGATGTGCATCCAGCCGATTCGGAGCGCGAGGCCGTGCGCATCGAGCTGTTCGACGATGAGATCGAACAGCTGAGTCACTTCGACCCTCTAACGGGAGAGGTGATGCGACGGGTTCCGCGTCTTACCATCTATCCCAAGACCCATTATGTTACCCCCAGAGAGACCCTGTTGGAGGCCATAGAGTTCATCAAGATCGAACTCAAGCAACGATTGGCGGAACTCAAGGGTAATAATCGTCTGGTGGAGGCCCAGCGTCTTGAGCAGCGCACCTTGTACGATCTGGAGATGATCAACGAGTTGGGTTACTGCTCGGGGATCGAGAATTATTCCCGTTATCTCTCAGGCCGGCAGGCCGGTGAACCACCACCTTGTTTTCTGGATTACCTGCCTAAGAACGCCTTATTGGTCATCGATGAGAGTCACGTGTCTATCCCTCAGTTCGGGGGAATGTACAAAGGCGATCGTTCCCGCAAGTCGACCCTGGTGGGATACGGGTTCCGTCTGCCCTCGGCCCTGGATAACCGGCCGCTCAAATTTGAGGAGTTCGAGCATATTTCACCGCAGACCATTTTTTCCTCAGCCACCCCCGGAGCCTATGAGGGTCAGCGCTCCGGGGCTATCGTTGAACAGCTGGTGCGTCCCACCGGGCTGGTGGATCCTGAGATCGAGGTGCGGCCGGTGGCCACCCAGATCGATGATGTTCTGTCGGAAATAAATCAGCGGGTGGGCGTTCAAGAACGGGTGATGATTACCACGCTTACCAAGCGCATGGCCGAGGACCTTACGGATTACTTAGCCGAGCATGGAGCGCGGGTGCGCTATCTGCATTCGGATATCGATACCGTGGAGCGGGTGGAGATCATCCGCGATCTGCGGCTTGGCAAATTCGATGTGCTGGTAGGTATCAATCTATTACGTGAGGGGCTGGATATCCCGGAGGTCTCGCTGATCGCCATCCTGGATGCGGACAAGGAGGGATTTCTACGCTCGGAACGTTCCCTCATCCAGACCATTGGCCGGGCCGCACGGCATATCAATGGCAAGGCGATTATGTATGGTGATACGGTCACCGGATCCATGCAGCGGGCCATCGACGAAACTGGCCGTCGCCGGGAAAAACAACTTGCCCACAACAAAAAACACGGCATCACGCCAACAGGGGTGAAAAAACGGGTGGCCGATATCATGGAGGGCGCTTACGCCCAAAGTTCGGCTGCATCCCCGCGGCGGTATGCCAAGGTGGCCGAGCAGGTCATCGAATACGCGAAATACTCGCCTGAACAGATGAGTAAACAGGTCGAGAAACTCGAACAACGCATGTACCAACATGCCCGTGATCTGGAATTCGAAGAGGCCGCCAATATGCGTGACGAGATCGCCAGGCTAAAGAGCAAGGTACTGGAATCATTCAATTAGCTATAACGTCTATGCGCAGCATAGACGAAAAATTATCCTGAGGAGAGATGTTATGAAAGCTCGAGCCGCCGTTGCCTGGGAACCGAAGAAACCTCTATCGATTGAAATGATCGACGTTGACGGTCCGAAACAAGGTGAGGTCTTGATCAAGGTTGTCGCCTCCGGCGTTTGTCATACCGATGCCTTCACCCTATCAGGAGATGATCCGGAAGGTGCATTTCCCTGTGTGTTGGGACATGAAGGGGGCTGTGAGGTCGTGGAATGTGGTCCGGGGGTGAAGGACCTGAAACCGGGTGATCATGTGATTCCTTTGTATATCCCTGAATGCGGTGAATGTGATTATTGCCGTTCCCCCAAGACCAATCTATGTCAATCCATCGCCGACACCGTCTGGACGGGTTTTATGCCGGACGGAACGCGCCGGTTCTCGATGGGCGGTAAACCGATTTATCACTACATGGGCTGTTCAACCTTCTCGGAATACACGCTGGTTCCAGAGATCGCATTGGCAAAAATCAATACGCAGGCGCCGCTGGAAAAGGTGTGCCTGTTGGGTTGTGGTATTACTACGGGAATTGGCGCAGTAATCAATACGGCTAAGGTAGAACCTGGCTCCACTGTTGCGGTTTTCGGGCTGGGTGGGATCGGTCTGTCGGTTGTTCAGGGCGCGGTGATGGCGCAGGCCGAGCGCATCATTGCCATCGATATCAATGCGGATAAATGGGCAATAGCAAAATCCCTCGGGGCCACTGATTTTATCAACCCCAATGAACTCGATGTTTCTACGACAGAGGCCGTCGTGGAATTGACCAACGGCGGCGTGGATTATTCCTTTGAGTGTATCGGTAATGTTCATACGATGCGCGAGGCACTGGAGAGCTGTCACAATGGTTGGGGCGTATCCACTATTATCGGTGTTGCCGGGGGAGGGCAGGAGATCTCTACTCGCCCATTTCAACTGGTCACCGGCCGCACCTGGAAGGGCACTGCCTTTGGTGGTGTCAAAGGGCGTACCGAGCTGCCGGGTTATGTAGACAGGTACCTACAAGGCAAGATCGAGGTGGACGACATGATTACTCATACCCTGCCTCTGGAGGAGATCAATAAGGCCTTTGATCTCATGCATGAAGGCAAGAGCATCCGTTCAGTGATCGTTTTCTGAGGACTCACTCGTGGAACAAATTGAGGCCATCAAAGAGTTTGGCGGTTGGCTGAAGCGCTACCAGCACAACTCTATAAGCTGTAACTGCACCATGACCTTCTCGGTTTATCTGCCACCACAGGCGAAGGCACAACAGGTGCCGGCGGTGTATTTTTTATCAGGACTGACCTGTACCGATGATAATGTGCGCGTTAAGGCTGGTGCACAGCGCTATGCCTCGGAACTGGGTCTGGCGTTGATCATGCCCGATACCAGTCCGCGTGGTGACGACGTTGCGGATGAGCCGGATCGATATGATCTCGGCAAAGGCGCTGGATTCTATGTCAATGCGACCCAAGCGCCTTGGTCGAGGCACTATCATATGTATGATTACGTGACTAAAGAACTGCCGGCACTGATTGAATCTAAATTGCCAATTATTCCGGGCTTAAAATCCATCACCGGACACTCCATGGGTGGTCACGGCGCCCTTGTTTGCGCCTTGAAAAATCCCGGAGCCTATCGTTCGGTCTCAGCCTTCGCACCCATCTGCAATCCAATCCAATGCAGTTGGGGCGAAGCCTGTTTCAGCGCCTATCTAGGACATGATCGTGGGGCATGGAAAAGCTATGACGCTACCGAGCTGATAAAGGCCGGCGCCCAGCCAATAAATATGCTGATTGATCAAGGCACGGGGGATGAGTTTATCGATGAGCAACTCCATCCACAAAATCTGCAAGCCGCCGGTAAGGCAAAAGATTTTCCGATCACCCTGCGCATGCAGAAGGACTACGACCACAGCTATCATTTCATCGCGACTTTTATTGGTGAACATCTTGCTTATCATGCGCGGGCATTGGGGGTTTGATGGTCGGTTTGGTCATGGAGATGTGGCGGCCGAGATTTACGGTCGCTTGTACAAAGTGAAGCTGCTGGAAGATTTATGGGGAATGACAATGAGCTTCAGTCGAAATGGTGTCGTAAAAAAAATAGCCCTCGGGCGTGAGGTGCTGGTGGCAGCCCTGTTCGTCCTGGCGGTGCCGGGCAGTGCGCCGGCTGTCGAGATCCAGCCGGGCCAGATCTACTCCGGCGGTACTCGTCTGGAAGTGAGCGGTTTGGGGGTGGCTTTTAGGGTGCCTGAGGGTTGGCGCGGTACCCTACCCGCCGGTAGCGAAATTTTCATTCTGCAGCCGGATGCCGACCCAGAAATCTATATCCTGGCGATGGGCGAGCAGGCGACCAGAGCCCAACTCGCATCGACCATGGGTGCGCCGATCGCCATCGGGAACGGCCTTTCGTTGCACCCTACCGCCGATCTTGTCGAACGCGGTGAGGTTCTGGCCGGGCGGTACGAGGTTCGCGGCGCAGCGAGTCAGTTGGCCGCTTATAGTGAAGCGTTGGCGGGCTCGAATGGGGTCGCCATCGCCTTTATCCTGATTGCCGCGCCGGCCTTGCTGACCACCTACGAGGCCAATGTTCAGGCTCTTATCGCCAGCACGGATCTGGGCGCACCTAACCCGCCGCCCACCGTCGCGAGCGAATCTAAGCCAGCGAACACGGATACCGCAGCGGCAGACCGCTGGGATCTCTACCTCAAGGGCAAACACATCATACGCTACTACACCACAACCGGTTATACCGAAGAGCAGTACTTGTGGTTGTGCAGCGACGGCACTTTTAGCCGGAGCGGGAAGTCTGGTGGGTTTGGTGGAGGGGCCAGTGGAGCCTATGAAGGCAGCTCGTCGGGCCGCTGGACAGCGACCGGTGCCGGCGAGTACGGCGCGTTGATCTTGCACTTTGGCGACGGCAGCACCTCCCGGTATGAGTTGCGTTGGGACTATGAGGCGAACAAACTCTATGTCGACGGGAAGCGTTGGTTGCATGGGAAGAACGAGAGATGCATCTAGTACAGCAACCGCAGATAAGGAATGCTACCGAAATAACTTCCCCATCTGGCTTGCCTTATCGTCCGTCTTCGGCGTTGCGACAACAGTTACATAGCGAGGCTATGCGCCTATTGTCGCGCCTTGAATACAAACGATCATGCGGCGCCAGTTAGGGAAGTTATTTCGTTCGCATTCCGAAGCTACATGGCATCAGCATAGGGTAGAGAGCCAGGAGATATATCAAATCTCTTCTTTCCGGCGTGTGGCAGGTCCAAGGGGAATGTCCGCCGGCTGTTTGCCCATCAGGCTTGGTAGCCAATCGCTCACGTTCAACCCGGTGTCCATCGCCCATGGAGAGGGATGCTCGGGTAAGTCGCAGTGGTCTTTGAGGTGTTTGATAAACCGTTTGCGTGACATGGGTTCGGCCCCCAGGCTGTCGATGTGAGGGGAGGAAAGCTGGCAGTCGATCAGGGGATAGCCCCAGGTCTGCAGATGCCTCATAAGATAAATTAGGGCGACCTTGGAGCTGTCTGATTCATGGCTGAACATGGACTCACCAAAAAAGACTTTACCGATTCCGACACCATACAATCCGCCGATCAGGGTGGAGTCGCTGTTCCATACCTCAACGGAATGGGCATGGCCTTGGGTGAATAGTTCGCAGTAGGCCTCCAGCATCCGGTCGGTGATCCAGGTGCCGTTACTGCCTTTGCGCGGGGCGGCACAGGCCGAGACTGTTTCCTCGAAGGCTCGGTCGAAGCTGATGGCCCAGGGTTTGTTGCGCAGCGTCTTTCGCAAGCTGCGAGAGATTCTTATGCGATGAGGATAGAGCACCGCCCGCGGATTGGGTGACCACCAGAGGATGGGCTGCCCCTCTTCATACCAGGGAAAGATTCCCCTGCAGTAGGCTCGTAAGATCCTATTCGGACTGAGGTCACCACCGGCGGCCAGCAGTCCATCAGGCTCTTTCAGGGCGTCTTCGACTGGAGGAAACGGAGACCCGGAATCTACCGGATCTAACCATTTAATAATCATCTAACTAACCCGGACAATTCATGGCGGTTCCAGGGATCGATCATCTTGTTTTACACTTTGAACTCAGCCGATTCGGGGCGCCTGATGTGCCAGTTGATCGAGATATCTTTCGGCATCCAGTGCGGCCATGCACCCGCTTCCGGCAGAAGTGACGGCTTGGCGATAGACATGATCCATGACGTCGCCGGCGGCGAATACCCCGGCAATGCTAGTGGCTGTGGCATCACCATCGCGCCCGCTGTTGACCACGATGTAGCCACCCTTCATGTCCAGTTGTCCGGCAAAGATATTGGTATTTGGGGTGTGTCCGATGGCGATAAAAACGCCTTGTAAAGCGATGTCTTTGGTCTGCTCGTCCTTGGTGCTCTTGATGCGCATCCCGGTAACGCCGGTATTGTCTCCCAGGACCTCATCCAGGACGTGATTCCAGGCGATCTCCACATTTCCATCCTTGGCCTTGGCGAGCAGTTTATCGCGCAGAATCTTTTCGGCTCGTAGCTCATCGCGGCGGTGAACCAGCGTGACCTTGGAGGCGATGTTGGCCAGATAAAGCGCTTCCTCCACCGCCGTGTTGCCGCCGCCGATCACTGCGACTTCCTGTCCGCGGTAGAAGAATCCGTCACAGGTGGCACAGGCCGAGACACCCTTGCCCTTGAATTTGTCTTCTGATTCCAGTCCGAGATAACGCGCGGATGCCCCGGTGGCTATGATCAGGGCATCACAAGTGTAGGTTCCCGAATCACCGACGAGGGTGAAAGGGCGTTGCTGCAACTCAGTGGTGTGGATATGGTCGAAGATAATCTCGGTATGGTAACGCTTGGCGTGATTTAGCATATGTTCCATCAGTTGTGGACCTTGAAGGCCTTCCTCCCCGCCCGGCCAGTTGTCGACTTCGGTGGTGGTCGTCAGCTGGCCGCCTTGCTCGATACCGGTAATCAAGACCGGATTTAGATTGGCGCGTGCGGCATATACAGCGGCCGTGTAGCCTGCGGGGCCTGAACCGAGAATCAATAATCGGCAATGTTTGGGATCACTCATGTATAATTTCTCCTGGTCGCGGATCTGATCTGGATAATACCTTGTTCAATCAGTACCATGGTGACTTTTTATTAAAATATTCTAAACCTAATGTTACGGTCTGCGACTTGTGGGGTAAAGAAGCGCAACTATATTTTCAGATATTATACCCATCCGCCATGGGTATATTTGCGGTCCGATGTCAGGTAAGGACCCGATCTTTCGATCCATTGTCATGTTGGATCTAGGTTGAAGAATGCGATGTTGAGTTTCTCTCATCTGTGAAATTTCCTACCAAGTTCAGTAGACTTCCTGATGAGTTACAGCAGCGTAATCTTGACGAGAACTTCAGGCAAATAATAAATGGGTGAACCATGGCTCAGGCTACACAGAAAAAACTCGGCATTCACTCGCTGAGTGTGCATGTCGCTCACGGCTTACGAGAGGGGGCGCTGGTCGTATTGCTGGCGGTTAGTGTTTACTTGCTCATTGCGCTGATCAGCTATAACCCCCGGGATCCAGGCTGGTCTCACACTGGATCAGGAGATGTGACGACCAACCTCAGCGGTGTTGCCGGGGCATGGTTTGCCGATACCTTTCTTTATTTGTTTGGTTATCTGGCTTTTTTGGCTCCGTTTATGGTGGCTTACAGCGGTTGGTTGATTTACCGCGGTCAGAAGGGGGCCGATAAGGTTGATTATCACATCTTAGGGGTGCGTTGGACGGGATTCTTTATCGTACTCGGGACCGGTTGCGGTCTGGCGACGCTGCATTTCACGCCGGGGGCCTTACCGCTCAATGCCGGCGGTATATTGGGGGATCTGACGGGCAATGGCTTGGTCAACGCCTTTAGTTTTATTGGCACCACCCTGTTGTTGTTGGCCTTGTTCCTTGCCGGGTTCACCCTGTTTACAGGGTTGTCTCTACTGGCATTGACGGACCTGGTTGGAAGTTGGTCCATGCAGGTCTTCGAATGGGCTAAAAACAGTATTTCCGCGTTTCGTGGGAAACGCGCCGAGCGACGCTCCCGTGCCGAGAAGGCGACGGTGATAGAGGTCAAAAAGCTCGAGGTGAAAAAGCGCAAGCTGCCACGGATCGAGCCGGTGATCAAGTCGATAATCAAGCCTCTTGAGACCAGTGACCGGGTCATGCGCGAGCTTCAGATTCCATTGTTTGTACCCTCGGCAAACACCGAATTACCGCCATTGGCCTTGCTCGATCCTCCGCACGAAAAACAGGGCGGGTATTCCGCGGATGCCTTGGAGAAGATGTCTCGCCAGGTAGAGATAAAACTCAAAGACTTCGGCATCGAGGTTGAGGTGGTAGAGGTACATCCGGGACCGGTAATCACCCGCTTTGAGTTGCAACCCGCTGCGGGGGTGAAGGTCAGCCGTATCTCTAGTCTGGCCAAGGACCTGGCCCGTTCCCTGGCCGTGATCAGTGTGCGTATCGTCGAGGTGATTCCCGGTAAATCGGTGGTCGGTCTAGAGATCCCCAACGAAGATCGTGAGCTGGTGGCCTTGAGCGAGATCCTGCATACCCGCGTCTATGACCAATCCAGATCGCCCTTGACCCTGGGTCTAGGCAAGGATATCGGTGGTCAGCCGGTGGTTGCCGATCTGGCCAAGATGCCGCATCTGTTGGTTGCCGGTACCACCGGGTCGGGTAAATCGGTGGGCGTCAATGCCATGCTGCTGAGCCTGCTATACAAGGCCACCCCGCAGAGCATACGGCTGATCTTGATCGATCCGAAAATGTTGGAGCTCAGCGTCTACGAGGGTATTCCACATTTGCTCGCACCGGTGGTCACGGACATGAAGGAGGCGGCAAATGCCCTGCGCTGGTGTGTGGCCGAGATGGAACGCCGTTATCAGCTCATGTCCAAACTCGGCGTGCGTAATATCGCCGGGTTTAATAAAAAGGTGCTCGATGCCATAAAAAAAGACAATCCGATCACCGACCCCCTGTTCAAACCTGCTGAACAACTGGATCCGCAGGCCTCCCCGCCAACCCTGGAGCCCTTACCGTTTATCGTCATCGTGATAGATGAGTTTGCCGACATGATGATGGTGGTCGGTAAGAAGGTCGAAGAACTGATTGCCCGCTTGGCGCAGAAGGCCCGCGCAGCAGGAATTCATCTGATTCTGGCAACACAACGGCCCTCGGTCGATGTGATTACCGGTTTGATCAAGGCAAATATACCTTGCCGGATTGCCTTTCTGGTGTCCTCGAGGGTGGATTCGCGTACCATTCTGGATCAGATGGGTGCCGATCAACTCTTGGGACATGGCGATATGCTCTACCTGCCGCCAGGTACCTCGATGCTGGAACGCGTTCACGGGGCATTCGTAGCGGATCATGAGGTACACAAGGTGGTGCAACACCTCAAGCAGGCAGGTGAACCAAGCTATATCGATGAGGTCTTAGAGGAACCGGCAAGCGGAGGCGATAGCATCCCCGGTTTGGAGCCACTGGAGGGCGATCTGGATATGGATCCGCTTTATGACAACGCCGTTGCCGTCGTAACCGAGTCACGTAAGGCATCCATCTCCTATGTCCAGCGGCGTCTGAAGGTTGGCTATAATCGGGCTGCACGCATGATTGAAGAGATGGAGTCCTCGGGAGTGGTTAGCCCCATGCAGGCCAGCGGGGGAAGAGAAGTTCTGGCACCGCCTCCACCTCCGGCGTGATTTAGGTCAAACTCAAAAAATAAAACACAGCCTAATAAGTAGATGCTGAAACGCTCAATCTTGGTAGTCGTCTTGTTTTTATATCATTCCTGGTCGCCTGCGGATCAGGTGTTTGACGGTCTGAACCGTTTCTTCACGGAAGTGACTACCCTGGATACTGCCTTCTATCAGCAGGTCTTCGATGAGGCGGGAAACAGTATTCAGCGCTCGCAAGGCAGGCTCAAGCTGTTTCGTCCAGGGCGGTTTCGCTGGGAATACGTCACCCCCTCTGCGCAACTCATTCTTGCTGACGGCCGTAACCTGTGGATCTATGATGTCGAACTCGAACAGGCGACGGTCAAGCCGATAACCGAGATGTTAGGCGCAACACCGATCACGTTATTGACTGAACTGCGTCCACTGGAGGATGAATTCATTATCGAGCCTGCCGGCGAAAGGGCAGGGCTATCCTGGGTCCAACTTACACCCCGCACCCAGGATACCGAATTCAACCGGGTCGAATTGGGATTGAAGGGAAATCAGGTCAGGCAGATGGAACTGCGTGACCAATTTGGTCAAAAGACGGTGATCCGTTTCGAGGGCATGAAGACCAACCTGCCATTGTCTAATTCGGAATTTCAGTTTGATGTTCCAGCTGGAGTTGACGTTATCGGGGTCGCGCAATAATCTCGGTTGGCATGGAGCGCGCCGAACAAGATTTCCATTATCAGCCCTTGGCCGATCGCATGCGTCCTGCTCGGTTGCGGGAGTTTATCGGTCAGGCACACCTGCTGGGGATAGGTAAACCCCTGCGTTGCGCCATCGAGGAAGATAAGTTGCATTCCATGGTGTTGTGGGGTCCTCCGGGAACCGGCAAGACCACCCTCGCGCATCTCCTGGCCAATGCCGGCAGTGCTCAGTTTATCGCATTATCTGCAGTGTTAGCAGGTGTTAAAGATATTCGAGACGTGATCTCAAGGGCCAAGCGGGCTAAGCATGAGGAACATCGTGCCACGGTTTTGTTTGTAGACGAGGTGCATCGTTTCAATAAATCCCAACAGGATGCCTTTTTACCCCATGTGGAAGATGCGACATTCTTCTTCATAGGCGCTACCACCGAAAACCCCTCCTTCGAGCTGAATAACGCCCTGCTGTCTCGGCTCCGGGTCTATGTCCTCAAGCGTCTGGTCCCCGAAGATCTGCTCAAGGTGATCGACCGGGCAATGAGCTTGCAAGAAAAAGACTTGGGTGGGCAGGGATTAGAGATGGCTGCCTCCTCACGCCTATTGCTCGCCGAGGCAGCCGATGGTGATGCCCGGCGGGCGCTGAATCTGTTGGAGATCGCGGCGGATCTGGCCGAACAGCAAAACGGTCGCCGGATAATTACTCGGGAGATCGTTGCGGAGGTGACCCGCGATGGTCTGCGCCGCTTTGATAAGAGCGGTGACCTTTACTACGACCAGATTTCCGCCTTGCATAAATCGGTACGAGGCAGCGACCCCGATGCGGCACTCTATTGGTATTGCCGGATGTTGGATGGTGGTTGTGATCCACTCTACATCGCCCGACGTCTAGTGCGCATGGCGAGTGAGGATATCGGCAACGCCGATCCTCGTGTCCTGCCGCTGGCGCTGAATGCCTGGGATGCCTATCAGAGACTAGGTAGCCCAGAGGGAGAATTGGTCATTGCTCAGGTGTTGGTCTATCTGGCCTGTGCCCCTAAGAGTAACGCGCTTTATACCGCCTATGGAAAGGCGCGACGAGATGTGCGTTCCTTTGGAACCCTGGAGGTGCCGTTGCACTTGCGTAATGCCCCCACGGACCTGGTGAAGGCCGTGGGGCACGGTAAGGGATACCGCTATGATCACGATGAACCAGACGCCTACGCGGCGGGACAACGGTATTTTCCAGAGGAGTTGGGAGAGCGGTGTTACTATGATCCGGTTGAAAGAGGATTGGAAATCAAGATTAGGGAAAAGCTCGCCAGACTAAGGCCGCATCGGTATGCGAAATAAAATACGTAACCGTTCACGACAACCACGGAAATACCGTCATCCCGGCATGGAAGCCGGGATCCAGTGCCAGGGAGAGGCAGCCATATGACTGGCGAACGGTTAAGATTACCCTCCATGGCATCTGG
>JBDLIZ010000013.1:0-23819 GCA_039714615.1 Pseudomonadota bacterium
GAGGCGCAACGCAGTCCGTGGGCGTTGACAAGCTAACCCGAAGGGCGTCCCTGTGGTGTCCCGCCGCGGCGTTCCAGTGCTCGACAAGGGAACAGCCATTGCCTTCGCGCTGCGCCTTGCTGCGAAACACCACAGGGACGCTGAATCCGTAATTATTACATTGATAGAGCACTAGGTTTGCCAGGATGCTATGGCTATACTACCGAGCCTAGCTTAAAGATCGGCAGATACATCGCTACCACCAAACCGCCGACAACAACACCGAGAACGGCCATGATGAGAGGTTCCAACAGGCTGCTCAGTCCATCAACAAGGTTGTCGACCTCTTCTTCGAAAAAATCCGCTACTTTGCCAAGCATTTCATCCAGAGATCCTGACTCCTCGCCGATCGCTACCATTTGCACGACCATGTTTGGAAATAGAGCGGTTTCCCTCATGGTTTGCTGCAACTGTGTTCCTGTTGAGGTGGCATCCTTCATCCTCAGAGTGGCCTCTTTGTACAAGGCATTGCCCGTGGCCCCAGCCACCGAGTCCATCGCCTCGACCAGTGGAACGCCTGCAGAGAACATCGTGGACAGGGTGCGAGCAAACCTGGCAATGGCTGATTTTCTCAAGATTGGGCCAACCACGGGGATTTTCAGAGCGACGATGTCGATGGTACGCTGTACGGTTGGCGAACGTCTTTTGGCCTGGGAAAAGGCGTAGATAGAGAGTCCTATCCCACCGAAAATTGCCCACCACCATTTCTGAAATATATCAGAGATGCCAATCACAAACAGGGTGAATGCGGGCAGATCGGCGCCAAACCCTGCAAAAAGATCCTGAAACTGAGGGACCACAAAAATTAACAGGATTGCGGTGACGATAAAGGCGACGACCATGACTGCAGTGGGGTAAAACAGCGCCTTTTTGACCTTTGCCTTGATGGCCTCGGTTTTTTCCTTATAAGTGGCGATCTTCTCTAGTAAGGTGTCAAGGGCGCCGGAATGCTCACCAGCGCGGACTAAATTGCAAAACAGGTCATCGAAATGCAGTGGGTGTTTCCCCAGGGCATCCGCCAGGTTAGTACCGCTCTCCACGTCGGATTTGACTTCCAGTATCAGGTCCTGCATGCCGATGTTCTCATGGCCCCTGCCGATGATTTCAAAGGATTGTACCAGGGGAACACCGGCATTCATCATGGTAGACAATTGTCGGGCGAATATCGAAATATCCTTCGCCGTGATCTTTTTATTTCCGCCAAGTAGCGGTTTGGGTTTTTTCTTTACTTTGAGAGGGTTAATGCCCTGGCGGCGCAAATCCGCCTTGAGGACGATTTCGCTCGAGGCCTGAGATTCGCCTTTGACACGGCCGCCCTTTTTGTTTTTTCCTTCCCAAACGAAAGAGATTGACGCGCTTTGAGTGTTCATAACTTAATCCTTGGTAACTCTATTGACTTCTTCGAGGCTCGTTAATCCAGCACGCACCTTCTGTAATCCTGAAAGGCGCAGATCGGGTATCCCTTCCTTGAGGGACTGATCGGCAAGTTGCATGGAGTTACCCCCTTCCATGATAATGAGACCCATCGCCTCGGAGATCGGCATGACTTGGTAGATGCCGAGCCGGCCCTTGTAACCATCATTGCACTGATCACAGCCTACGGCTTTGAAAACCTTGAGTTCAGCTAACTCATTTTCCTTGAAACCCTCTTCCAACAGGGTTTCCTTGGGGATATCGTCTTCCATTTTGCAATGCTCACAAAGCCGGCGAGCTAGACGTTGAGCGATGATAAGCATTACCGACGACGCGATATTGTAGGCAGGTACCCCCATATTGGCGAGCCGGGTGAGCGTTTGAGGTGCATCATTGGTGTGTAGTGTCGACAGTACCAAGTGTCCGGTTTGGGCTGCCTTAATCGCGATCTCAGCGGTCTCGATATCACGTATTTCACCGACCATGATGACGTCCGGATCTTGGCGCAGGAAAGCGCGCAGGGCCGAGGAAAAGGTGAGTCCAACCTTGGGGTTGACATTGACCTGGTTGACGCCGGGCATGTTGATTTCCGCAGGGTCTTCGGCGGTAGATATATTTTTGTCCACGGTGTTAAGGATATTGAGACCCGTATAAAGAGAGACGGTTTTACCGCTGCCGGTGGGTCCGGTTACCAGAATCATCCCATCGGGTTTAGCTAGGGCATTAAGATAGAGCTGTTTTTGGCTATCCTCATAGCCAAGTGCATCTATACCCATTTTTGCACTCGCTGGGTCTAGGATGCGAAGCACTATCTTTTCCCCGAATAGCGTGGGGCAGGTGCTCACCCGGAAATCAATGGACCGTTTCTTGGATAACTGCATCTTTATACGGCCATCTTGAGGGATGCGCCGCTCCGAGATGTCCAGGCGGGACATTACCTTGATGCGGGCGGCTATCCGAGGTGAAAGGTTTACCGGCGGGTTGGCGATCTCCTGTAAGATACCATCCAGTCGGATACGAACGCGGTAGGTTTTTTCATAGGGTTCAATATGGATATCCGAGGCCTTTTTGTTGATGGCATCCAGTAAGACCTTGTTGACAAAGCGCACAATTGGCGTGTCGTCGATCTCAGA
Organism: Pseudomonadota bacterium; assembly: GCA_039714615.1. Classification (GTDB taxonomy): domain Bacteria; phylum Pseudomonadota; class Gammaproteobacteria; order JAAEPA01; family JAAEPA01; genus JAAEPA01. The sequence goes on from JBDLIZ010000013.1 coordinate 2,586, forward strand.
GGCGGAGACATCTGGGCCGTTATCTTCATCTTCTGAGGAGATGTCAATATTATCGAGATCCTCATCCATGAGGTTTCCCATGCTCACATCACTCTCGCCGTCATCTAGGGCGGCGTCTAATATCTTCTTGAGCTTATCCTCTTCGACCAGGACGGGTTCGGTATGTAACCCAGTATTAAACTTGATTTCATCTAGGCCAACGGTATTCATGGGGTCAGCAACGGCGACATATAACCGATTGCCACGTTTGAAGATGGGCAGGGCGCTGTGTTGGCGCACCAGTTTTTCTTTTATGTACTGTCTGGGGACGACCTCGAGATCAAGTGTGGAGATATCAAAAACAGGAATGCCAAATTCCACTGATGCCACTCTGGCGAAATCGGAGGGTTTGATAAGGCTGTTCTTCACCAGATAAGTGGCAAAGGAAATCCGCTCTTGCTGAGCCTTTTTATGCGCGGAAGCGGCCTCACCCTCGCTGATCAATTCTTCGTTGATCAGCCGGTTAGCCAGTCCACCAAATTTGAGTCTGGGTGCCGGGGTGGCCATGGATGTATGTGTTGGATTAGTTAAGTCTTAGTTTTTGTGATCGAGTTGATCTTTTTTTGGTATTGAGCGTGCATTTATCACCCGATAACGACCGTTGAGAAGATTGCTCCTCCAACGAGCTACCTTGCCACAGGTAACTTAAACTAGCCTAGTTGTTTATCGATACAAGGTTAAAGAAGGGCCTTGAACGGCGGTGTCTTAATGAGTACAAAAAGATCGCTGCCTGCTATAAACGTTACATACCGGGGCCATAAGTTTACTGGAATGTCTTAAAGGAGTGGATCGATATACTAATTATTGCGTTTTCAGTTCTGATTTTTTCCCCCGTAAAGTGCGTTGATTAGTGAACGGCATAGATAGGAAGCCCATGGCTGGTGCCCAAGTGATGCATGGCTAGCGAAATACCGGGATTATTCGTATTCAGGGCGCGACAGTGGGAGCAAAACTCCGAACCAACAATTAGCGGAGTGGTAAGTGGTTAAGTTCTTCAGATCGGTAGCCTGGAATGTTGCTTTTGTAACGATCCCCTCGTTATGTCTTCTAGGTTTGCTACTCGAAGTGATGATCAGGCTATTCTTTCCGGTAAGTGATGTTCCGCAGACCGTATTTTCTCCAGGGATTGGGAACCATTTCCTACCTAATCAGAAAGGAATTTACATCAAAGGTGTCAACTCGGAAATAAAGGCTAGATATAGAATAAATTCGGACGGCTGGAATTCTCCCTATGAATATAGTCGAAAGAAATCCGATAAGGTATATCGGATAGCAGTTATTGGTGATTCCTATGTTGAGGCTTTGCAGGTTGATTACGATAAGTCATTTCCATACTTACTCGAAATGAAATTAAGCAAAACTGATAATTGTGAGTTTGAGGTTTATAGTTTTGGTCATTCGGGCGCGAATTTAATACAGTATCTTAATGTGCTACGGAATGCCGTGGTACAGCTAAGGCCGGATTTGGTGATATATAATATTGTGTATAATGATTTTCAAGAATCATTATATGGATATGCAAGAAAAGATAATTGGTCAGTAAGTATAAAAGGTAAATCTATTAATCAAGTACCTCCAATACCGCTAAACACACATCTTATTAAAAGGATTATTAGTAAATCTGCCTTAGCAAGGTATATCGTAATAAATCTTGATATATTATCTAAAATATCTTTAATTCGTGATTTTCTTGCATTTGATGAAAGAAGGCACGAATCAAATATTGATTTGGATGCTGATGTCATAACGGACCAAGATTTGTTGCATAATCTTCTTCAGTATTTTTTGAGCGAAACAAACAAAGTGGCGGATAAGGTCGGGTTTGATGTTGCACTAGTAATAGACGCTAATAGAGAAGCAATTTACCGAAACACAGATCCCAGCTCTACTATCTCATTTAGACTAAATACCGATTTAAGTGCCGTGGCGAAAAGCGTTGATATCAAGATGCTAGATCTAACAGATGTTTTTCTATATTCGTGGAAAAAATTACATAAGCCGTTTAATTGGGATATTGATTCTCATTGGAATGATACTGGCCATGAATTAGTTGCACAAGAGCTTACGAAGTTCATTCATTCTAGAGAACATTCGATTTGTGATTAAAGCTGATTAGCGAAGAGTAAGTTATATCTTAGAGTTAGAGGAATGTTTTGAGCGCCAGAAAAACTGTACATCACACAGAAAAGTTAAAGGTAGCAATCTTGACGACTTCTTTCCCTATCGCAAGGGGGATGACAAGTGGGATATTCATCCAGAAATTAGTTAATTATCTGCCATCTAAGATAGATGTTAGTGTTATTGCTCCAGCATCCGTAGATCTGACTGATAAATTTCAAGAAAAGAAATACCAACTGCATTTTATACGATATGGGCCTCGGCGATGGCAAAAGCTAGCTCATCAACCTGGCGGAATACTAGTGGCGCTTAAACAACAAAAAATGATGTATTTTCTATTGCCGGTGTTTATTTCATCGATGTTTATTCAATGCGTTCGAATTTCACGTCATAGAGATCTAATTCATGCAAATTGGTCAATAAATGGGCTGGTTGCGGGTCTTGCTGGTTTGATCACCAGGAAACCAGTTATTACGACTTTAAGAGGTTCTGATATTAACAACATCAGGACATCAATTATTTTCAATTTTATTCTGAAATTTTGTTTGGCATTGAGCAGTAAAGTTATTACAGTTAGTGATGCGTTTCTAAAAAAGCTGTCTTGCGAATATCCGGCTTATCGTAAGAAGTTGTTTATGATCCCTAATGGTGTAGATCCAGAGCTCCTACAATTTCCATTGGAAAAACAAAAAAAAATTTGTCAGTTGCTTACGATCGGTAATATAGTGCCGAATAAAGGAATGACGCTCATCGTCGATGCATTATATTCCATTTCGGATAATAATATTTCTCTAAATATTGTTGGTGATGGTGTAGAGAAAGAAAAACTTAAGGGTGATGTGGTTCGATATGGGCTTTGTAGTACCATAAAGTTTATTGGATTTTTGCCTCCTCAGAAAATTTATGAAAAGCTGCGTTATGCAGATATATTAATACTTTCTAGTTATAAGGAAGGTAGACCAAATGTTGTTCTGGAGGCTATGGCTGCAGGAGTGCCGGTGATCGCAAGTGATATTGAAGGGGTTCGTGAATTGATAAAAAATAATGTAAATGGTCTTCTATTTGAGCCAGGCAATAGTCGAGAGCTCTCTAGGCGGATTTGCCAATTACGAAATGATTTTGATCTTAGGTTACGCCTCGCACGAACGGCTAGAGAATTTATTATAGAAAATAACTTGTTATGGTCCAATACAGGTCAGCTTTATGCGGATCTATATCAAGAGCTTATATAGCGCTATATAAGATTATGTGTGGGCTAATTTTTCAATATAGAAAGGATGGAGGTGGTGGAAAATATAAAGATAAGATACGTCGGGCACTAAGCAAAATGGCTCACCGGGGGCCAGACGATGAAGGAATTATTGATATCGGAAATGTAGTTATTGCGCATCGACGTCTTGCGGTTATTGATTTACAAGCTAGTCGACAGCCGATGTGTGATCCCTCTCGCCGTTACTTTCTTACCTATAATGGTGAAATCTACAATTTTAAGGAATTAAAAAATAGACTTAAGTCTCATTGGGATTTTAAGACCTCTGGTGATACGGAGGTCATCCTGGCTGGTTTGATTTGTCTGGGGTGGAGTTTCTTGGATTTAATGGAAGGTATGTGGGCGTTAGCGTTTTGGGATAACTATTCAGAGAGGCTATTGATATCCAGAGATAGGATGGGCAAAAAACCGCTGTATTTCAAGGCATGGCAGGGAGGATTCGTAACTGCCTCAGAGTTACCCGCTTTGAAAAGTCTGATCGACACCCCTCTTGAGGAAGATATCGACAGCACCGCGGATTATTTACGTTATGGTTACTATTTGCCCGGTACTACAGCCTATAGAGATGTCAAAGAAGTACTTCCAGGTCATCTATTAACATGGTCACCTGGAAAACAAATAAAGATGAATCGTTATTGGTCTCTTAAGATTAATGGTTTTAGAGGGTCTATAGACAAAGCGCAAGAAAAATTGCGGGAAACAATGATACTTGCAGTAAAACGACGTATGGTCGCCGATGTTGAAGTAGCCGCTTTTCTTTCAGGTGGAATCGACTCATCATTGGTAACTGCTATCATGGCAAAGTATTGTGGAGTTTCACCTAAAACGTTCACGATAGGGTTCTCAGAGGTATCGTTTGATGAGCGACGGTATGCCCGTAAAGTTGCAGCGATATTGCATACTGAACACTATGAGGACTGTTTGAAAAAATGGGATGCTGAAGAATTAAAACGTTTAATAACAGAGCATATTGGTCAACCTTTTGCTGATTCTTCCATGTTACCTACAGCGATGGTCTCTAAGTTAGCTGCGCAGCGTGTTAAAGTCGCTTTGTCCGGTGATGGAGGTGATGAATTATTTTCTGGATACCAACGATATCAAGCAAGAGCAATTTTACGCTGGTATACACGGTTACCGCTAATGTTTAGGCGAAATTTAGCGAAATTAATTAAGGCATTACCTGAACCGATGGCTCATCATAGCCATAGCTTGTTGAAAAAGGCCTATTTATTCCTGGATGTGACAGATCGTCTTGAAACCGAGACGCCGTATATAGCGCCCGTGATGTATAGTAGTGCCGTATTCGAACGTCTAGCACCGGAATTGAGTAATAGAGGGCACTCGCCTCCGTGCATCCCTGCTGAAGCACAACTGGACGACCTTCAAGCCATGATGGCTGGTGACGCGTTAGTATATCTTCCTCAGGATATTCTAGTAAAAGTCGATCGATCATCAATGGCCTATTCACTTGAAACCCGAGCCCCCTTTCTTGATCGTAAAGTGATTGAACTGGCATTTTCATTTCCACGCTACTGGCACAGGCGAGGTTTTAAAGGAAAACGCATGTTACACAAAGCGTTTTCAGACCTTTTGCCCAGGGATATCTGGAGCAGACGAAAGCAAGGTTTTGGTGTTCCAATTCACCACTGGTTCCGTAAAGGGCTAGGCGAGGAATTGGAAAGTTTGCTGGAATTGAATGACACACCTATAGAAAGGAAATTCGTACGCCAGATGCTGTCTGCTCATAGGAAGAGAAGACGAGATAATGGCTACAGACTTTGGAATATTTATAACTACTTATTATGGCAACGCTCCGAGCGTTCCTTATAGTCAAGTGATGTGTCTTACAAAATAGAAAACTTATAGAAAGCATTGATGAATGCTATATTAAAAAATAAGGGATGTAATAATAAACAAATCATTATCATTCTGTCGACATTGTTGCCAGGTGGAGCAGAACGCACAATTGTAACTCTGGCGAATTCTATGGCAAAAGAATATAGAGTAAGCCTCGCAGTTGTGCGGCGAATTGGTAGTTTAGAATCAGAATTGTCTGATGCTGTTAGATTGGTTGATCTAGGGGGCAGACTGAAGTGGTTTTTCACGTTTCCACTTTTAGTCCGAAGATTGAAGCCAAAAGTTGTTTTATCTACTCTTTGGGACGTTAATCTATGGGTGCTATCTTTGAGCTGGATTTATCCGATTGGAACAAAAGTTGTTGTGCGCGATGCTGTGATGCCTCGACCCGTTTTAAATAACACAAAATTTCCGAAAGTTGTTACTTTTTTTTATCGGTTTTTATATGTGCGTGCCGAAGCTGTCATCGCCTTGTCGGAGAGTATGAAATCTGAGATTCGTTTGATAACTTATTTGCCCGAGGATAAGGTAGTGGTTATAAGGAACGCATTGAACCATCGTTATATAGACATCTCTAAGAGCGATATCACAATTGGTTCTCAACCATACCTTATCGCAGTAGGTCGACTAGAACGACAGAAAGGATTTGATGTTTTAATAAGGGTGTTTTCTCGTATTCGCGCTATTTATCCTGATTATCAATTATGGATACTCGGGGAGGGAGGGCAACGAATAGAGCTAGCAAGGCTAATTAAGCAACTATCACTTAGCGATGTTGCCCAGCTTCCTGGCTACATAAACAATCCCTTTCCACTGATAGCTAATGCAAGAATGCTTATCTTGTCCTCACATTACGAGGGGTTACCAAATGCAGTTATAGAGGCGCTGTGTCTTGGAACACCGGTACTTGGTTCAATAAAAAACACGGGTGTTGAAGAAATCATTAAGCATGGTGTAAACGGTTTTTTGATAGACAAAAGCAACGATAAATCGTTGCTTATGGGTTTGTGCGAAGCGTTGGAAAATATTGACAAGTTGGATCGCAAAGCAATCGCTGCTCGTGCACGATCTAGTTTTTCTATTGATCGAATGCTAGAGGACTATAAAAACGTTTTAATTTGATTTTTGAAAGGCGGAAAATCATTATTGTTGTGAGTATGGCATATACTACACTTGTGGCCAAGGCGATACCAGGGATACCCTGTATGATGAATAAAAGTATACTTAGTATTATATTTGATATTAGCGATACAGCTGAAAGTACTAACAATTCTTTTTGTAAACCAAAAACGATGTATGCGCGAACGCATACCAGCCCAACAACAAATGCTGGTAGGCCAGCGGTATAATATATAAAAACCAAGTAAGTAATGTCGGCTTGCGATGCTGAAAATCGCCATAAATTGAAAACTAATTGTTCTTTCAATAGTTGCCAAAATACTAAAGCCACTATCATCCAACTAACTGCCCATAGGGTAGACAAAGGAAGGAGTTTATGCCATACCTTATTAAACTCTTTTACTTCGTCATATCGACTAAGCTCAACTAATACGATATTTAGCATACCAATAGTGCTTAGCGAAGCAATCACACCGTAGATGCGTTCTCCTGATTCAAGTAAACTGATACCTCCGGGAGTGTCTAGTCCTGCGATTATCCTATCGATTATTGGGATTAATCCATTTATAGAAGCTGCCATGATAATCAACAAATAATCTTTTTGACTTGTTAGAGAATGTGTTGTCGGGAGATCGTTTTTTTCAAATTTTCCCAATAGAATAGATCTTAAAAGGTCGCTTACTCCTATACCTACCATTAGCCAAGGTAAAAATGTAATCTCTAAATGGGCTGTTGCGTATATTATTAATGGTACGGCACGCAACCCCCATAGTATTCCTGGCCAGATATACCTTCTTTCTGCGTGCAGAATACCTGAAGAAAATGTAGCGTAGAACCCTGCACCCACACTTAAAGCTGCTCCAAATATTAGTCCAGAAGAAATGGTCGAGTTGTTGAGATATCCCCAAGATAAGATTAGGATTACAGAAATAATTGCGCTCAGAGAGCTAACTAAGGCACGTTCGCGTTTGTGGAGTATTGGTCGTTGGCGAGCAACTTTAGGTACCGTTGCGTCGGTTAATGCATTACCTAATGTACCGAAAAGAAAAAACGCTATGGAGAAGGTGAAGAAAAAACGATCAGTGGCCTCATTAGGAGAATGCGAATGTAAAACAACAATTGGTATGGCAACGTTAGTAATGCGCCCTATGGCTTGGGCGGCAGTGGCCTCTAACCCTTTGGTGAATAATATAATTAGTCGCGAAGACATGCCCATGCAGAGATGATATCTCCTCTACTAAATACTCTGTCGCTCAGATAGAGAAATCCTAATAATAGAAGTTTCCGAAAAGAAAATGGTCGGCCTTCCCTCTTGCAGGACCGGTACGTAGTTAAGCTTAATAAATCAAAACCGTGTTTCTCCAATAGTAACTTTAAGGAATACGGTGTAAAAAAATAGGTATGGTGAACACTGAAGGGACTAAATTTCGCTTGCTGGCGTTTAAGGGCTAGATTTGTTTTATCTAGAATGCTATCAAATTGATATGGTACCTCAATGTAAACTACACCTTTGTTATCGATAATATCTCTTATTCGAATTAGTGCATCATTGAGATTTGGAAGATGTTCCAATACATGGCTTATATGGATGCCTATATACTTCATATTATCCAACTGAGTGGAATGCATGTTACCATGAATAACTAATAATCCTTTCTCTCTAGCGATTTGGCATGCATATTTAGAGACATCGATACCAACTCCACTTAATTCTATTTTTTTTAATTCTGAAAGAAACTCGCCTGTAGCACAACCAATATCTAGTATGCGGCCCTTAGAAGATGTAAGTTCTTTAAATTTCTTGGCAGTTCCCTTAAAACAGCTTCCAGTATCTAAAATCTGTTCCTTATAAGAATAATCTCGTTCGCAAGATTCGAAGTAGCATTCGTTATATAATTGGTCTATTTCATCGGGATTTGGCTGTGGCGATATCCATCGGATCTGACAGTTATTGCATCTTAGTATCTTAAAATTTGTCTTGTTAAGATCTAGTGCCGTTGTTGCTTTGTAGTCAAAACTTCCATGTTTATTGCATAGAGGACAAAAAGAAATGTTGCTTTTCTTGTGCACATCAGAGGACAGAGATTGATTTTCCTGCATGGCGTATCAACCTTTGATTATACCGAAATCACTATAAATGATGGAAATTTGCATGGAGAATTAAATATTTCTATACAATAATAGGTAATTACTAAGAAATAAAATTTCAATTATTTTTTAATCTGAAACGCGCCTGCTATAGTAGTTAATAAATAACTAACTATACAATCTTAGCTAGCGTGTTTCTTAAATGCACTCGATTCGAAAAAAGAACCCACTTGGCAAGTAACTTGCTCTCAATGCTAGAATAGTATTTTAAGAAGGCCCCTTTTTTAATAACAGTTCATTGCATCCACTTCCACTTTTTAGTTTCATTTCAGTTAGAGTAAATCCTCTATCACGGTAGAACTGAAATAGTTGTTCTGGTGTGGCTGTTTCAAAAGGATAACCGCCACACCAATCGACACAATCATACCATAATAACATCCCTCTTTCGGACCCCTTATACCACTGGGTTAATGGAATGCGATAGAGTATTCCCGAAAATGTACGATTACAGATTACTAACGGGAAGTAAGTGAATGTGATAAAGAGTTGTAGAAGTGTAGGGGATAGGTTATAGAATTTTTTTATTTTTTTCCAGAGACGGCTTGTCCAGCCTTGGTCATTATAGATACTGATAAATAAAATACCCTTTTTTCTGGTTGCAACGATAATATTTTCCAGAGCTTGCCACATATCCCCAGTGTGATGTAGGACACCCCAAGAATAGACAACATCGTATTTCCCAAGCGATGTCATCCAATTTTTATCTAGAACGTCTCCTCGAGTAATCCGCCATTGCGGAAATGGACCGTATTTCTCATTTAAGCTGTTGGTACATTGAACACTATCCGTATCCATATCAAAAGATATTACCTCCTTTGCCCCTAATCGTATTGCGGCAAGGGAGAACAACCCACTACCACAACCTGCGTCAAGGAAACTTAGGCCATCTAAGGTTTTCATACCTAGCATTGAACATAGGGATTGCTCGGCGCTACTGATGAGTTCTTCATTAAGGCTATTGGCGTAATTTTGCCAGTTTCTTCCAAATCGAAAAACGGTCATTTTTGATTTCAGTATATGATTCGATCAGACACTTAAGACATTGTTAAATAAGTATTTAAGACTCTGTGTTATTAATATTTAGTAAATAATTATTGAACAATAACTGATTCTACAAACCAAGCGTTCCAGTCGAAAAAAAGACTTTCTGAAAACTCCGACTGTTCCTTGCTTAGGAGTGCAAGAGATTGTCGGGGATTTAACAATAATTTTTGTAGCGCTTCTGCCCATGCTTTATCGTCATTTGGTGATAATAAACACGATCTTGGAAGTATTTCTGCATGCTCAGGGATATCGCTGGCCATAATGGGAACCTTGTTAGCTAGTGCTTCCAGTACTGCATTAGGCGAGCCCTCATGTAATGATGGAAAGACCAGTAAGTCAATCTGCTTCCAGATAATATTGGAATCAACCCATCCGTGAAAAGTGACCTTATTGTACACGTTGATTGAATAGGATAATTTTCTCAAAGTAGCTTCTTGGGGGCCAGTACCGTACAAGTGTAAGTGGATTTTTTCGGTGGGTAAGTCTTGCATTGCGCCAAGAAGAAGCGATTGGTTCTTCCTTTTTTCAAGAATGCCCACACATCCAACATGCAGAGGTGTAGATAGCTCTCGGGTGTTATTGTAAACAGTGGGTTGGATGTCATTGCGCAATATCTGTATGTGTCTGGGTCGAGCCCAATGATGTCGATTTATTACGCGTTTTATTAAGTTGTCAGATACGCCATAAAGGTAGACACCATGAATAGCGAAGCCTTCAATAATTGTATCAAGACGAATAAGCCAACTGCCTTTCCCATTGATTCTATGAATTTTGATACCATCTCCGCGTAGGAATAATGCCGTGGGTATTTTCTTCAGTAATCTGAGTAGTTGAAGGGTAAATCCATAGTTGGTGCCAAATGCAAATGCATGTGTTATGTGATATCGAAAGCCAAGGTACAGTAGCTGAAATGGGGAAAAAATGTGGAATAAAGCCCAGAAAAGTAGAGTATCAGTGTTTTCTATAAACCATGGAAAACGATGAAAATGACAATTTGGATGGCTAATTGGAAAAGGTGATACCGAAAGGTAGTGTACTTCGTTACCAGCCTTTAGCAGTGCCGCAATACCGCGGAATAGGCGTGTACAATATCCGCCTGGTTTAGGCCGATAATAACTAGTTAATATCCTAGCCTTCCGCTTCTCTGTCATGGCTTATAAGAAATAATTCTATTCTCAGTCAGCTTGAGTCATCGTATATTTCATTGCATATGGTTTATACGCGACCATTTTGACTATACAGAATATTGGTTATTTGTTCGGAGATTAGTCCAATTAAAAAAATAAATACGGAAGATACAATAAGCAAGGCACTCATATTTGTGAATCGCCCTTGTGTCGCATAGGTATAAATATAGTGACCAATACCAAGAAAAAAGAATATACCGCTAGTTGGTAAAAAGACCTTCAATGGAGAGTAAAGGGTGCCGATTCTGAAGATAATCAACAGAAATCGGATCCCGTCTCGGATAATTCGGATATGACTTTTACCGATACGCTTCTCGGCATTGATAGGTATGTAGGCTATGGAAAATCCACTACGAAAAAACGCCATTGTAATCGTGGTTGGATATGAAAACCCGTTGGGTAGAAGGTATAGAAATTCCTTGAAGGTATGTGCATGAACGGCCCTGAAACCTGATGTTAAGTCATCAATACGGTGGCCTGTAATCACACTCGCTAAGTGATTATATAGTTTGTTACCAAACCAGCGTCGTTTGCCAGCTTGAGTCTGACCATTGCGGGCTCCAACCACCATCTGATAACCCTCATTGAGTTTACTCAACATTCTAGTAATGTCCCGTGGATTATGCTGTCCATCGGCATCCATGAACAAAAGAATATCACCCGTGGCTAAGCGTGCGCCTGTTTTGACGGATGCACCGTTACCCTTGCTATAAGGATGGGTAACAATCTTAACGTTGTTTTCTTTGCAAACCTGAGCGGTATTGTCAAGCGAGTGGTCATCAACCACGATGATTTCTGCATTAGGTTGTTCCTTGATCAACTCTGGTAGTAGTTGTTTCAGGTTTAGTTCTTCATTTCTGGCGGGTAATATTATACTTACGCTTGGTTTCATGTTTTTACGATATATTCATTATTCTGTTATTTTCAGAATAAGTCTTCAGTTTTGATTAAGGATTCTTTTCAGTTGAGATTCATAGTCAATAATAATATCCATATAGGCAGTTCGTTGAATGGCAGGCAGTTTCGGATCCTCTTTCGCCCTTGTTACAAAATACTCTACCAAGTCGACTCGGCCGGCCTCTGCAGCGATTTTTAACATGTCCAAAAGTGTCGGCAGGGAAGGTTTTATTTCATAACTGCGTTCATACTCTGATAGGGCCTTCCAATAAATCCCTTCAATGTTATGGATTCTTCCCCTAAGCATATGTAGCTTAGACCTGAAACCTTGATAGTCTGGATTTTCAGAGAGAGCATCGATCATTTCTAACAAAATTATAGACTCCAATTTTTGACACCTTCCAGCTTCCTTGTGTCTTACCAGCATGATCATTAAATTTAGGGTCGTGGTATCGTAACGGTGCGCATTTCGTAGCAGTTTCAATGTCTTAGGGATGTCTCGAAATATCAGGCTGGGATCGAAGCAAGTCAGTTCTGCCATCTGTAGATAGGGTGTACTATCTTGTGGGTAGCGCCTAATCTTCTCGAGAAATACATTTCTCGCTTCAGTTGTCTTTTTCTGCATGATAAGCGTTGAAGCGTACCAGTCTTGTGACCGCTTTGAATCAGGATTTTCCTTGGCCCAGATCTTGGCTTGGTCCAGGGTATGACCCCACACCGTGCTTTCTGTATAGGTGATCAATGTGAAACTTATTAACAGCGCAGCTGCCGTGGATCGACCAATCCAACGAAGCATATTGTTATTCATACGGCTAAGGGCTAAGAGAAAATAGTAGCTAGCGGCTAAGATTGGGCCCAAGAGCGGCAGGTAATTGCGATGAAGAAAAAACAACTCCAATGGCAGGGCGGTCGATTCCAGCAGGTGCCCCCCCAAGAACCAGAATACGGCAAAGGAGAATAGGGGGTGATGCCTTCGATAAATTACAGCTGCAGTGATCAATAGGCACAGTCCCAGCAAGGAAAATAGGGTTGTTATGGGTGATAATAGGTTCGTAGATATCGTGTAATCATCGAAATACAGTCCCAAAGCTGAGGGAAGGGGAAAGAAGATTAGACGCAAGTAGTCGAGTAGTATCCTGCATTCGGTGAGCAGACGTTGCACGAGGTTGAAGTTGCGGCCATTGTATCCGCTGATGAATAGGGATTCCGCATGTATAAAAAAATAGCCTAGCAGCAATATGATGGGTAAGGCGAGAAAAATCAGAGCCCAGATACGCCACCACCTAGGGCGTTCAATATCCGCAAGCAAGGTCCATTCGATTACGCCAATAAAGATGGGGATGAGTATGCCGCTTTCCTTAGATAAGATGGCTAGAGGGAGACCAATGAATATCGCGCCCGACATCATCGCTAGGCCTTGTTTTGTTCGACCGGTTATTGACCATTGACGACCGTATAGATAGGTGATAATCGTGATGAAGCTGAACAGCGCTGACAACTGGGTCATGCGTTGAATGACATAGGAGACTGTCGATACCTGCAGTGGGTGCAAGAGCCATAAGGAAGATGTGATCAAGGCTATAGTTAGAACACTTGGAAATCTGATCCGTGAGAGGTCGAGCAGTTTCAGGGTTAGCCAGAACACCAGCACACCGTTGAGTAGATGGATCATCAGGTTGGTATGCTTGAAAATGTAGGGCGTGTGTGGCCAACCATAAAACTGTACTGCGAAGCTTGCCAGGGACACGGGTCGGCCCAGGCGGCTGGAAAGTCCTGATAAGATGTATTGGCCGAACTCGGCTAGAGAGGCGTGCTGAATGTATTCTAGCGACTCTAGATTGGCATGGTCATCCAGGATGAATAGTCCCCATAACCCTGGCCAGTAGATTAGATAGCTCAGAACTAGCAGGGCATACATTAGCATGCCGGCTAATAGGGCATGTTTTGTATTGAAAGTTTGTCGTATTGGGTCGTTATTCAATTGTTAATGAGTTTTATGGGAACTGAAGTATGTAAAAAAAAAGAGCCACCGAAGTGGCTCTTTTCCTACTAAATGCTAGCAGCCTATTAGCGGCAAGCAGCAGGCATAAACTTGTTTTGAAGGTCAGTATCGTTAGTGGTAATAGACGGATCTGCGAGAGCACCGCAAAGCCATTGTTTACCACCATCGCCAGTGGTCATGTCAAAATACTTAGACTGAATATCTCGGTTGACACCGGTTGGTTTCAACTGAGCAACGATACCCACTGTTCCACCAGTGCCGCCGCCTTGTAGAGCTATCGACAGAACGTATTTGCCGCTGGTCGTTGATCCCACTAAGTCAACTGTTTGTGGCATATATCCCTTGTCAGCAAAAAACTCCGCCAGCGGGGTTTTCAAAGCACTGGTCAAACTCACTGCCTCCGACACCTGCGAACGGGCGGTATAGTCGCTGTAGGCCGGGATGGCTACCGCGGCCAGGATGCCGATGATGGCCACCACGATCATCAATTCGATAAGGGTAAAGCCTTGTTGTATGTGTTTCATTTGTATCTCCGTAATAGAGCAATAAGTTGCTTAATGTATCTATCCAGGATCGAGAACCGATCGGACTAATCGCGGCGAGGCTGCAGACCAACCATCTTCCTTGAAAGCCGGATCGCAGATTGGAATCAATCTTGACTAAAAAATATACATTTTTTATGCCAAAGGGGAGTTGGCGCTGAAAATTTGATTAGTGCAGTACTTCGGGGAAGAAGGCCGTAGCGGTTAATTGGTTTTTGACTAGGCCAGTCATGGTATTGTGACGGCTGATGTCAGCAGCTGACAAGAAGGGTCACTCTATTCGACATCCAGTTTTTTCAAGCGATAGCGGAGCTGGCGAAAGGTCAGTCCCAACAGTTTTGCGGCGGCGGTCTTGTTCCAGCGGGTTTTTTCCAAGGCCTCTAGGATGGCATCTTTTTCCTTGCTATCGAGATAATTCGTCAATTGCCCTTCAGCAGGTTCTTCTGGTTCGGGTAGTGGGGATGAATGTTGAGGAAGAGCCCTTGGGAGATGCAGATCCTGGTCCTGAATTGTCTTGCTCTCGCACAGTGTGGCAGCGCGTTCGAGGATGTTCTCCAGTTCTCGTACGTTTCCTGGAAAGTGGTATCCCTGGAGATTTCCCAGTGCCCCATGGGCGAGTTGGAAGGGTTCTTCCCGCCACTGATTGGCAAGTTTTTTCAGTATGTGGTCGCACAGTAGCGGCAGATCCTGGAGGCGCTCCCTTAAGGGGGGGACACTCAGTGCGATGACGTTGATTCTGTAATAGAGGTCTTGGCGAAACCTACCCTCTTCGACTTCATCCATAAGGTTTTTATGGGTTGCGCTCAAGATGCGGATGTCAACGGGGATTTCCCGCTGGGCACCAATGGGCTTTATTGCCCGTTCCTGAATGGCCCGCAGCAGCTTCACCTGCATATGTAAAGGTAATTCAGCAACCTCATCGAGGAACAAAGACCCTCCGTTGGCCGCTTGAAATAGGCCCTCCTTATCCGACACGGCCCCGGTAAAACTGCCTTTAATGTGGCCGAAGAACTCGCTTTCCATCAGTTCCGTAGGAACGGCGCCGCAGTTTACCGGTACAAAGGGGCGGTCAGCCCGGGGTCCGAGGTCGTGAATCTGGTGAGCCACCAGTTCTTTGCCTACCCCAGACTCACCACGCAAATAGACTGGTGCCTGACTGCGTGCCAGTTTTTTGATGGTCGTCTTGAGCCTAAGCATTGTCGGTGAGTTGCCCAGCAAGGTTTCTTCTTGTTCTGTCAACTGCTCGGGTTGCCGGTCTTTTGATAACTTGAGTGCGCTGTGCACCAGATCGCGCAATATCGGCAGATCAATGGGTTTGGAGACAAAATCAAAGGCCCCTGCTTTCAGGGCCTTGATGGCAGTATCCATGCTGCCATAGGCTGTGATGACGGCTACCGGGACGTTTGGATTGGTTTTTTGTATGTATCGAACCAGCTCTATGCCATCCCCATCGGGCAGGCGCATGTCGGTCAAGCACAGATCAAAGGGATGTCGCTCGATCAGGTTTTTAGCTTCCGTCAGAGTTGCTGCCGCCTGGGTGTCCAGATTCATGCGGTTGAGGGTGATTTCCAGCAGCTCGCGGATATCGGGTTCGTCATCTATGATTAATGCGTGTTGCAATGCTGTAACCCTCGACTTGATGGATGGGAAATTGGATGCGGAAGCAACTCCCCCCGGATGGTTTTGGAATATAGCTCAGGTTACCACCATTGTTCTTCAATAGCTCCTGGGATATATAAAGGCCTAGGCCGGTACCTGAATTACTGGTAGTGAAAAACGGCTCAAAAAGTTGTGCCTGTATCGAGGGCTTTATTCCTGGACCGTTATCGATCACATCCAAAAAGGGGGCACTGGAGTCCCGCGATATTCCGCCCCGCAAAACGACTCGAAAGGTCTCACCTTCTTGGGTGCCGTATTTTTTGACGTTTTGAAACAAGTTCCACATAACCTGATGAAGATGATTCTGGTCGATATAGACCTGGGTATCCTCCGGGTTGAGAGTGATCGACGCCCAGCCTTTCTCCCTGTTTTGGGTGCGGCCAAACTCGATAACGAAGTCCTCCAACCACAGTCGTAGAGAAATGTTCTCCTGATTGGGCAGTTCCTTACGGGAGAGCTGGAGAATGTTTTGGATGATCTTGTTCATCCGGCGAGAGTGGTCGTGAATAATGTGTACCATACGCTGATCGGCTTCGTCCAGGCCTGGTGATTCCCCCAATAGTTGCACTGCATGACTGATGGCCCCCAGTGGATTGCGAATCTCGTGAGCGATACTGGCAGTCAATCTGCCCAGAGAGGCAAGTTTGGTGGCCTGGATCTGACGATTGATATCGGCGGTATCCTCAAGAAAAATCACGGCGCCTCGGTCTTCCTTGCGTAAACCGATATGAGTAATGCGTACTTGTAATCCGATCAAGCTGCTTTGGTCCACCAGCTGTGCAGAGCGTCTACTGGATTGTTTCTGTTTCCATTCGGCAAACAGGCGATATAATGGATCAGAGGCTACTTTCAGAGGTTTTTGGCTTTTTGCTCCCGGTTGGCCCAGCAAGTCGCGAGCGGCCTGGTTGATGAGGCGTATTCGGGCATCGTCGTCTACAACGATGATGCCCGAGGACATCCTATTTACGATATATTCATTCAGCTTTGCAAGATTCTCTAGGTCTATTCCACGCCGTTCCGCCAACTCTTCGCTGAACTCGGCACGTCGAGCGAGATACATGGCGAGCATGGCGGTCACGACCAGCGACGCTCCCAGCAAACCGGTCTGGCCGTAGGCGGTAGACCCGGAGGACTGATAGACGTCGGTGTAGATTTGCTCTAAAAACAAGGCCGATGCGGCGATAATAGCAAACAATATCGCGGTGTATCCTGGTATCAATAAACTGGCCCCGGCGATCTGGGCGATCATTAGCATGCCCAGGCCACTGGCCATCCCGCCGCTGAAATGCATGGCCAGGGTAATGAACAAGATATCTACGATGGTCTGGATATAGACTTGCATATGATAAGAAGGCCGACGGAAGTAATTGGGCAGGATCCAGACTAAGGCATAGACCAGATAGGCACCCGCCAGCCAGGTGAATTGAGGCGGAATGTATTGACCGCTGAAGGTCGATTCTTTGAAAATGCCAAATGCCAGCAGCAGCAGGCCGATGATGATCCGATACAGGTTGAATAACCGCAATGGTTTCCACTGCGGTATTAATGCTCTGCGGCTATGTGGGATTGACATGAAGGCTTAGCCCGTGTTTCTTTCCGGATTTATTGGCTATTTGCAGGGGCATGGGCTATTGCTTGGGTTGATCGAGCAGTTTGTGTTCTTCTGAGCAGTAGCTACGGTTATTGTCATTTATCACTTCGCCTTCAGGAACGTGGACACCACAATAATCGCAGCGAACCATATTCTTAGAAACGAGGCGCTTGTTGCTCGTCGTGGTCTGTTTTTTATACTGGAGAATCCTGCGGTAGATGAGGGCTGCCAGTATAATCAGGACTAAAAACAGGAGCAGGCGTGACATGAATGTGAATTGGTTTATATGAATTTTAGTAATGCGATGTTTTTAACCTCGAGAGAGGCGTGCTTTAATGCTGAATATTCATCGTAGTATAGTCAAATGCGTATACTAGCATCAACGCTAACCGATCTGATATCTGGCCATATAAACCCTACCGAAATTCAGATCGATTTTCATTCATTCCATTGGTCCTGTTAATATTCGTAAAGCATTTTTTTATAGTCTGAGTCAATCGGATTGAGGTTTGTAATGCAACGAGAAATCAATATCGTACTGGCCCAGCTTAATCTTCTGGTGGGTGACATCGAAGGCAATGCCGAACTGATGATCGGCTATGCCCTTAAGGCCCGTGATCAGTTAAAGGCCGACCTGATCGTGTTCCCGGAACTGAGTCTCACGGCCTATCCTCCTGAGGATCTTTTATTACGGCCTGGTTTGTTCCGCCGTGTTGATGCGGCCCTGGCGGGAATAGCGGATGCCGTTAAAGGCATCGACATGATCGTGGGGTTGCCAAGCCGGGAGGGGGTCCGTTTACATAATACGGCGTGTTTGCTTCGCGAGGGTGAGGTATACACCTGCTACCATAAACAAATCTTACCGAATTATCAGGTTTTCGACGAAAAGCGCTATTTCGATCCCGGTAAATCCGCTTGCATCGTCGATGTCAAGGGCGTCTCTGTGGGTATCACGGTGTGCGAGGATATCTGGCAGCCCGAGCCGGCCGAAAAGGCCGCAGATGCCGGTGCTCACCTTTTAATCAATATCAATGCTTCACCCTACCATCTGGGAAAATACCGCCAGCGTCGCTCCATCCTCGAAGCCCGCACCAGCGAGACCCATCTCCCCATCGTCTATGTCAATCTGGTCGGCGGCCAGGATGAGCTGGTATTCGACGGTGAATCCATGGCGGTAAACCGAGACGGCGAACTCAAACTGCGGGCCCCTGCATTCCAGGAAGGGCTCTATCGGGCTCGCTATTCCTCCCGGGATCGGGATATTGTCTGGGGAAGTGAAATTAATCCACCGCTAGCGGAAGACCACAGCACCTATGAGACACTGGTGCTGGGAGTGCGGGATTATGTTATCAAAAACGGTTTCAAGGGAGCGGTAATCGGTCTCTCAGGGGGCATAGATTCGGCTCTAACTCTGGCCATCGCGGTGGATGCCCTGGGTGCGGAGGGTGTGGAAGCGGTGATGATGCCTTCGCGATATACTTCGCAGATGAGTCTGGAGGATGCGCGTGCGCAGGTCGAGACGCTGGGGGCGGCCTATCAGGAGTTGTCCATCGAGTCTGCCTTCGAAGCGATCTTGGCCACCCTGGCCGAACCCTTCGCAGGCCTGCCCCGGGATACCACGGAAGAGAACATCCAGGCGCGAATCA
Organism: Pseudomonadota bacterium; assembly: GCA_039714615.1. Lineage (GTDB taxonomy): Bacteria > Pseudomonadota > Gammaproteobacteria > JAAEPA01 > JAAEPA01 > JAAEPA01. Next base: position 21,705 of record JBDLIZ010000013.1, read on the forward strand.
GGGGCATGCTGCTGATGGCGCTGTCCAACAAACAGGGTCGCATGGTGCTCACCACCGGGAATAAAAGTGAAATGGCGGTGGGATATGCCACCCTTTATGGTGATATGGCCGGGGGATTTGCGCCGCTCAAGGACGTCGCCAAGACTCGGGTCTATCGGCTGGCTGAATATCGAAACAGTCGCGGGTTGGTGATTCCGCAGCGGGTGATTGATCGACCCCCTTCTGCTGAATTGGCCCCTGATCAGAAAGACCAAGACAGCTTGCCACCCTATGAAGTACTGGATCCCATATTGGAGATGTTCGTTGAACAGGACTACAGCGTTGAACAAATCGTTGCTCAGGGGTTTGACGAGGCAACGGTCAGTCGGGTGGCAACCATGGTGTTGCGTAATGAATACAAACGCCGCCAGGCCCCACCGGGAGTGAGAATTACCCAACGGGCCTTTGGCAAGGACCGTAGATATCCCATTACTACGGGTTACGGTAAGGTGCTATGAGATTCGACTCACTTGCAGGGTTTAGGTGTAAAGATTAAACCTGCATTCTGATCGGTCCCTAAATCGAAAGGTCCTCAGCCTGTGCGGGATAGTTTTGCTTGAGGATTCGGTAGGCATCGTTGGCCAAATCATCCAGTCCCAGCTTACGGTAGGACTTGATCATGGTTTTCAAAGCCAGGGGTACGGAGGTGGCCCCTTGGTAATACTCCAGCACGTGTTTGGCCCGGTTGGCGGCGGCGATATAGGCCTCGCGGCGTATATAAAAGTTGGCGATATTCATTTCATATTCTGCCAACTCGTTACGTAAAAACACCATCCTCTGACGGGCGTCATCGGCATAGCGGCTGTCGGGGTAGGTCTTGATGAGTATACTGAAATCCTCAAAGGCGCGTTTCAGGGGGGTGGGATCCCGCTCGGCAGGATTTCGATCAATGATCTTGCTGAGAAAGCTGTCGCCCCGATTGAAGTTGGCCAGACCTTTGAGGTAATAGGCATAATCCACATGCGGACTCTTGGGATGTAATTTGATAAAGCGATCGGCATTGGCGATGGCTGAATCGGGTTCGCTAAACTTGTAATAGGCATAGGCGGAGTCCAGCTGGGCCTGTTGCGCGTAGCGGCCGAAGGGGTAGCGTGCCTCGAGGGTTTCAAACAGCTCTATGGCCCTTTCGAAGTTCTCGTCTTGCTGGGCCTCTTTGGCCTCAGCGTACAGCCTGGCGGCGGACCAGCCTTTGGTGGGGTCGTTGTCGCCCCCGACTCCGGAGCAGGCCATTAGGGGTATCAACAACAGTAAAATAACAGTGTTTTTAAGCTTAGGCATAGCTGATCGACCGATGAGATTGGTAGAGAGTATTATGGGGGGTTTTTATGAAATTTCCATGCTGGGTTCTGTTGACATGTTATTGAGGGAATCTCTGCTGGCTGGAGGAAGGCAAACATTAGCCCATGTCCAGTACTGAAATACAAGCTATGAATGCCACCATACCGGCGGAATGCGCCGGTATGCGTCTGGATCAAGCCCTGGCCAGGCTTTTTCCCGATTACTCGCGTAGCCGGATTCAGCAGTGGATAAAAAAAGGGGATGTCAAAATGAACAGCGCTGTGCCACGGCCACGCGATCAGGTGCATGGCGGTGAACATGTGGAGATAACTCCACATACGGATATCATTGATATCTTCCAGGCCGAGGCGCTGCCTTTAGAGCTGGTCTATGAAGACCCACACCTGTTGGTCATCGATAAGCCCCCCGGTCTGGTGGTTCATCCCGCGCCGGGCAATTGGCAGGGAACACTGCTGAACGCGCTATTGCATCATGCCCCGGAATTGAAGGCGCTGCCACGCGCGGGTATCGTGCACCGGTTGGACAAGGAAACCAGCGGTCTAATGGTGGTGGCGCGTACCCTCAAGGCCCATAAACACCTGGTGGATCAGCTGCAGGCCCGCCTCATCAGGCGCGAATATCTGGCCCTGGTTCAGGGGAAGGTCATCTCCGGGGGAACGGTAGAGGGCAATGTGGGCCGTCATCCCGTACATCGCAAACGGATGGCGGTACTCGAAGGTGCAGGCAAGCCCGCGGTGACCCATTACCGGGTTGCGCAACGCTTTTCCCATCATACTT
>JBDLIZ010000014.1:0-23799 GCA_039714615.1 Pseudomonadota bacterium
AGGCAACAAGCAGGGCACAACCTGCTATTAGGCAGACAAGGTTTCGAACTCTGTTGCTTGGGGACACAATCGTCACAGTCGGATGAGTTTTTGTCTACGATAGGGACTGGTGTGACAGGCCATTTAGGCAGAACCTGAGGTTCATGGTTATCAAGCCGGACTCATGCAATCACCGTTGCCTTTACCTTATAGGTAATGCACCGGATACTCAAATAGATTCATCGAGAAGATCAAGCCGAACCAGTTACTACAACAGACCGAAATATTGATACATATCAACCCAGTGTCAGCATCTCATCTTGCGCCTCTATTCTCTGAAGTAAACTTTCCGCGGATTCACCGCCATGCAGGCATGACCATTTGGACTGTAGCTTTATCTCCTGTGCAACACAAGATTCCGATTGATGCAGTGAATTATCTATCCTTTTCAGTATCCACTGCACATTTTCTATATCCGTGTTTCGCAACATGAGCAGAAATCTTCCAGAACCCCACCGTGCAAACAGATCTACATTACGCAGTTCTTGGTTTACTACCTGGGCAACAGTGCGTATAACCCACTGCAGCGCCTGTCTTCCATGTGATGAGAGAATCGATTTCTCGTTCACGATTGATAATATCACCAAACAAAGCGGTTCATTGTATCTTTTAGAATTATCGGTCATGTAATTTAACAATTCCCGCAAGAATGAAGCACTATAGAGACCGGAGACTTCATCTCGGTAATAATTGATCTCCGCGTTATGATTAATTACTCTATTTCCAAGGATCAATGAGAGATTTTTATATAGCCTGGAAGATATTCTTGGGTAGACATTCGCCACGGCATGGATACTCTCCCAGCGAAATATGAGCAATCTAACAGATTCGGCAGCAACGATATCAGCTAATTGGGTATTTTTGGCAACTAGCGATGTGACACCAAATACATCACCGGGCTGATAGATTCCGGTTTGAAAGGTAGAGCCGTCTGAACGGGTTCGCCAGACCTCCGCACTACCTTCCAGTATCACCATCATGGCGTCCGATTCGCTTCCCCGCAGGAGGATTGCCTCGTCGGAAGTATACTGTTCAACCTGACTCATCACTACCAGTTTTCTTATCTGCCAGGGTTGCATGTCTCTAAATAGCTTGCACTCTTTCAGCACTTCGTCTCTCAATCGAATGGAGAGCAGATCCCAGACCGTTATCAGCCGGATATTGCGCAGCATCAGGGGAATGACGATGAAAGTTCCAGCCAGGGCCAGCAACATCACCAGCGCACTCAACATGCCGAAGCGAGCCACCGGGAGAAAATCGGAAAAGATCAGTGTGGCAAATCCCAAGGCAAGTGCCAGCGCCGTGGCGATGATTGGAACAGACTCCTGACGTACAACTTGTTTGATGGCATGCATCTCTGAAATGCCGCTATGCGCAAGCCGCTGATAGCGCACCATGAAATGCATGGTGTGGTCGACGCAGATACCCAGGGCGATCGCTCCTACCATGGAGGTTCCCGTATCCAGCGTTAAACCGAGTAAGCCCATCACGCCGAACAAAACGACGATGGGAAAGAGGTTTGCCACCACTGCCACCATACCCGCTTTCATGTTCATGAATAGAAATGAGACCAGCAGAAAAATGGTCACCAGCATCAGCAACAATGAAAGGGCTTGGCCCTTGGCCATGGTATCCACCGCCTGACTGTTGAGATAACTAGCCCCCGTCACCGTGACACTCAGACCCGGATCCAGCCACTGCCCGGTATATGCCCTGATGCCATCAACCGCTTCATTTAACTGACTGGATGAGTCAATGCCATGTCTGACGATAATTCTTGCCTGGCTGTAATCAGCGGAGATAAAGGATTTGGCGTTTTCATGGTCCAGGAGTGACATGTACTCCTTCACCACTTCGCTTCTTGCCGGCAGATAGCTGCCTTCTGGCTGTTCAGCATCAATACCGCCGTGTACCACCCCAATGAAATCGGCAAAGGAGAAACTCTTGTCAAAGAGTCCGGTCTCCGTCAGGTATTCCTGTAAATTGTGCAATTCCTGGAGAAAAGGCACCTGCAGGAATGTCCCTTCCATTCCTTGGACTACGATGGAGAGCGCCTGGATGCCGGAAAGATTCCGGTGCAGCAGATCCGCCTGCACAGGCAGTCTGGATGAAGGTTCGAAGTAGTCCATCACATTGTTATTGACCTGGATCTTCGTTGCCCAATAGAAGCAGATCAGCATCAATGCCAGGACAATGGCAATGATCTGGCGGGGAAACCTAAAGATGAAACCATGTAACTGACTCACCAGGCGTTCAAAGCTATAACCACCCAGACGCCGTGTGGTGACCGCAAGCCTTCGCGTCAACTGGAGGCTGACCGGCACCAGGCTGATGGTGATCAGAAAGTTGAGCAGCAGGCCAGCCGCCGTTACCAGTCCAAACTGCATCAGCAGATCGATCCGGTTGAGCGAGATGGAGATAAAGCCAAGAAAGGTGGTGACGAAGGTCAACGCCACGGCGGTGCCCATGTTGTCCGCCATGAAACCGATCGCTCCATGACCCTGTAGACCCTTACGGATACCTGCCTGGTGCTCCGACAGGAGATGAATATCCTCCGTTGACCCCACGATGATCAGGAGTGCCGGCACGATGGAGGTCATGAGATTGACGGGGACCCCAAATACCGCCATAAGGCCCAGGATCCAGATGACACTCAAGCCGGCAGTAAACAGTGGAATCAAGGCCGCATGCAGACGCCTCAGGGTAAGGCCAAGGGTCGCTACGAGCACCAGCAGAGCCAGCGGCATGATCAGTTTCTGATCCGATCGAATCTGTTGAGAAATAGCTGTCCTGATGGCGGGATTGCCGAATTGGAACACTGTTCGAAAGCGTTGTTGCAAGGGCGCGATCGCCTCATCAAGGGCAGCGGAGACCTGCTCATCGAAACCACGTTGATAACCGTTCATATCCAGATAGACGTTGATCCCCATGACCGAACCGTCGCTGGATAGCAGATTATTTTCCACCAGTGGATTTGCATGCGCCGCCTGAATCACGGAGTGTGCGGCCTCCCTTGTCGCAGGTATCCGCGCTAAATAGGGATCTGTGTAGACGTAGCCATCGACGGTGCGCAGATATCTGACTGAAAAGAGGCTGGCTGTACGGCTAACCTGGGGAATTGCCTCGACTGCCCGCAGGCCCTGTTGAATGGCTGTGAGATTTTCCGGTTCAAATAGGTCAGGGTCTTCGAGATAGATGACCGTGATATTCTCACTGCCGAAGGTATCCAGGGTCTGATGGTATTCCGCCATGACCTGCGGATCGTTGACCATCATGCCTTCAGCCGTGATTTCTACTTGTAAATGAGGTATCTGCTTGAGTGCGGCTAGAGTAATAGCTGCTGTTACAATCAGAATCAGCCAGGGATGTCTGGCTACAATACTGATGATGTTCTTCATTTACACTATCCCTGTAGCCCTCATATAACTTAAAGGTTTTCCTTACATTAAAATATTGGCGGAAGTTGACACATTTTATTTAGTGAAAACTTCCGACCAATGTAAGCAATTTCGAGGACTATATGCTAAAGTTCATAACCTTCTCGAGCAAGGTAGACAATCAAGCTTGTAGATTCTCCCTCATTGATATGCACTACACCCTGTGCATCCCAAGGCATCATCATTGGGATATTTGTAATAATCTCTTCACTCGAAATCCCGTCATTAAAACCAAGCTCAATACGGCACAACCTCTTCTTGCATGAAGCTCTTAGCATCACCGATTGATCTATTCCCATTGCCTCAGCCGTTTTATAATACTCTGTCTCAATCAACCGCTCAGCTTGTGGAGACCAATCACTATCGTATTCTTCTTCTGAAAAGCGTATAGCTAGAGATTCACTTCCATAGATTGATGATAAATCAGTATCATGTTGCGACGTATAATCCTCATCGTACATATCACTCAGTGTGGTATTTATTAGATCAATGGAATCTTCATGCAGCATATCCAGATTAAATTCTGATGGTTCTGCTTGCTTATTTTCAAGCGTCGCAACCTTTCTCTGTAAACCCGTTAGTGCGTCGTGAAGATGTTTTATTTCCTTTCCAATCACTGTTGTTTCAATATTATTAATTAACTCAGGTTTATAATTGATCTCTGTACTTGATTGAGGATGGATGATTTCTTCTGATTTCACATCACTATTATTTGCAGCAAGAGGCCCATAGAAGTGATGACTTGTGTACACGACCACCATTACGAATGTCACCACAAATACACTAAGAATTATCTTATTCATAAGTAATTCTCACGTTTATTAGGACAGCGATAAATTAGGTTTTGTGCAATAATAATTTAATTATTCTCATTTATGCGATAGGAAACAATTGCTGAGGATTTACCGTTATATTTACCAGGCAACCAACAATCGAGGGTATAATTAGACCAGTACGTACTACCCGCTATGGGTGTACCTTTTGGTTTCACACCTCTAGGAAAATTCAGATGATATATGAGTCCTGTAAAATCCAAGTATTGATTGGTGCTACTGACACTCGTACGGTCAAATACGAATGTTGGGCTTGACAACCCATTATTGTACCAAGTGATTGCTGATAGGTAACAGTTGACAGCCTGTGTAGGGTGAGCATCTATCACTTGAATACCGGCACTCGCAATACTCTTCGCATCACGGACGACGGCACATGAGACTCCCCTTCTTGCCGTTGATTTATTATAAGCTGCACCCCAGCTGTGATACAAAGTACTTTCTCCTTGTGTATTATTATGGCAAGAATAACCATTATATATTTTAGTATCACCTGCTGACACTTGAGAAGACACAGCCATCATAACAACAATTAAAGCAATCGACTTATACAGGTTAACAATTGCTGTCTTAATTGAATAATTCATTTCAACTCTCCTATGATGAAATATAAATACATCTTTTCGAGATCAGGTACTCTGTTCTGAAACTTAATATTTCTGTTATTAGCACAAGTTCTCCGTGCTTATCTATTACAGACGTACATACAGATGAGAATTTGCTATGAGAATGCCCAACAGATGTTCATTGATAATCTTGGCTACTTTCTTGGTGGGTTTCAGACAATTGCGTACCGCTCAGAATAACCCCTAGCATAGTAATTTTTTCAACGTAGGGTGGGCACCGCCCACCCTCAAAGGGTAGATCGAGAGGTATTGGGTGGGCGGGGCCCACCCTGCTTGATATTTCTGGAATTCACTCATAGTGGATTTCAGAAACAGCTTATGAATTTCGTTTGCATAAATAATGGGCGGCATCCATGCCGCCACTTTCATTTTCGGACCTTTGGCTATTCCTTGGTAGATTTTTTAACGTATGGAAAGAGATAAAGTCTTATCGACTCTATTTTCCTTTTCTCCGATCATGTATGTCTCTCCAATGGACAAAGAATAGGTCAATAGCAATAAAAATATCGGCTGGCAGACCCTGTAAACAATTCATTGTAAGAGTAACTTCGATTGTTCAAATATATATAACCTGAAGTACCGGGCGTGCATATCACTGTCCATGACGCCGTAGCACTTCCTCCAGCTGTAATAGTGCCTAAATTGGCGGGATTGATACCGATCAAGGACATGCCAGCGGGCAGGGTGACATTCAGTTCATTGTTGAAGGCGCTTACAGATCCACTGTTCTGTACTGCCCCAGTTAGGGTATACATACTGGTGCCATAAAAACTGTTTGACAGACGGTAGATATTTGAGCTAACAGCAAAATTCGGTGGAACAGCCAGTTCGAAGTTTTCCTCAGTGGATAGGGCATAAGATTCCTCTCCCGTCTCGGTGGTACCGAAGACATCCACCTTGATCACCTTATCACTGCTGGTTGCCACCGCTACCTGTTCTACATTGTCAATCGAACTGGTGCTATGTCCAACTAGCTTGCCGTCAACTGATTCGTAGATATAGAGATCAAGGTCACTGAGGGAATCGACCAACGTTGGAATCTGGTCACCGTTGTATTCAACGTGCCGGTTCCAAACAAGCGTTGCCTTCTCATTGGTGTACATTTTCCCTTTATACAACTTGAAATCCGGACCTTGGTGGTTAACGGTGAATCCATCATCAACGCTGTCGACAAAGACATCGTTTCCATTAAACCATGCTTCCCACAGATCGAGATAACCCCAGCCGTAGGTCTTGTTCCATTCACTGCCATATACCCGATCGTCATCTGAGGTATCACCTGAGGTGCCATTATCGGTCCACGCGTCAGCCGTGTTTAGCAGCGTGGCTTTCGATGCCATCGGGTTATCATTACCCCGAAGGTCAGTGAGGAGTAGCACCCCTCCCGCGACATGCGGCGCAGCGGCGCTGGTGCCACCCAAGTCTATGAAGTCCAGCTGAGTGTCCCAATCATTGTTGGTCGTATGAGTGTTATGGCCTGGCGCAGAGATATCAGGTTTTTTGCGGCCATTCAATGTGGGGCCACGGCTGCTTGTGAAGCGGATAAAATCATCATCACGATCAACCGTGTTCTGATCATCCATGTTGGCCACAGCGAGGATATTATAGGCTGATGCGGGATGTTTGATTGTGGTTGTACCATCACCTTCATTGCCAGCAGAATTGACAAAGAGAACTCGGTTGTTGTCGACTAGACCATCAAAATATTTGTCGAAGCTGTTGTAATCGATATCATCGGCAATGGTGCTGTTACAACTCATATTGATCGCCTCGGGATCATCGGCTGCGCTCGATACCATCCAATCAGCATGGGTGATAACATCGCTTAAGCAGTTACCGACCAGCATCTCATCCATACCGAAGGCCATGCCGGTGAATGTGCCGTTGTTACTCGCGATAATCCCCGCGACCGCTGTTCCATGTCCATCGGTGTCGGTGGTCCCATAATTGCTTAGGAAACCGAGATCCGTTAAGGCTGGATGATCCTGTTGCACACCTGTGTCCAGTACGCCGATATCCCAGACACCGCCATCAATGCCGGTATTCCAAAACCCATCGGTTCTGAACAAAGGGTCCAGACCGAGGGAGTGCGCCTGGTTATCGAGCTCTAATTCGACTGGCGGTACAAGAAACATGCGTGCAACGAGCGGATTATCGGCGATTTCGTCGAGCATGCCGGCGGGGATCGTTACCTCGAGGGCGTTCTGGCTGTAGATATGGCCGCGTACCTTGCCACCAATGGAAACAACATGCCGTGTAAGATCTGCCTGATCTTCCGCGATCTCCGTCTTAATTCTATGATTGATCCTATCACGAACAGCAGTGAGTCTATCTTCAATCTCTTTCGAAAGCGCTCTATGACGCCTTAGCTGATCAGCGGAAAAGACCTTGTCTTGTTTCCTTAGATTAGCGACGAAAGCCTCTTCCTCTTCAGGCGACAATGACTCGTCTGGCCGGACCGATCTCTGAATATCCTGTATCTGTTTGCGCAGCCTATTCAAGTTAGGCATTTCACGCTGTCTTATTTCCTTGGAGATTCGCCGTGCGGGCTGGTTACGAAGTATGATGACAGCTTCCAGGTATTCTGCTGGATCTAAATCCTTCGCTTTAGCAACAAGCTGCCTATCGATTTTCGATGCTTTCCCATCATTTGCCTCACGCTGACGTAGTTGTTCGCTGTTCAGCGTCTCACCGTATGGCGATTCATATTGAACCGTTTCTTCACCGTTTTCCTGGTATTTTTTGTATTCGTATATCGTACCGTCGTTCGCATTATATTTTCCTGTGTCCAATGTGATTCGTGGTGTTGCGACCGTTCCATCATTTGCTTGTGCATGGCCTATGACAATCATGCTTAAGGCTAATGGCACTATAAACAACCACCCTCGGGTTAAAAAGTTAGTTATAAGATCATTCATCACTAGGTTCCTTACGATTCTCCTAAGATTAAAAAATGTATGTTGACGAGCCAAAGAACACTGTAAACCTGCACGGCAGATTCAAATAACGGTCTGGTTCTTTCTGCTCATCACTGATAGACGTACCCGTGTCTGAGAATTTGCAGTTTTTGTTATAGTTCTCTGTAATCTCCGCCTACCGCCTATCAATTTAAAGTGGCATAATGTTTATTGCAGCGGAATGTCAAGTATTATTATTTATATTATCAATCTGTTAGCCTGCAAGCACCATGAGCCAGCCAGCAGGTAAGTGATGTGTATTGTGATGGCGATATGGTTTATCATGTCATCGATACACGCCACGCCGATGAGTGTGTTGATGGATTTAACGCCCAGTCTGGAAGAAAAATAAATGAGGCAGCGGAGGAGAGGACCATGAATGGAAGCTGTTTTTTATATAATGAACAATAAATTTCTGAATCTGCTCGTTGTTTCAATTATTCTCTTGATATCCACTAGCACGCAGTCCGCAGATGTCTTCCCTGGTCACGAACGCCTTCCAGACGCGGAGTTCCCGAGCGAGCTACCGTCTTCACAATTTGTACTCCCACCGGTGGAAGCACCGATTCTCCGGGAAACACCCATCTCCCCCCATTCCCATGTCTTCGTGAGGTCGTTCCAAATTCTTGGTAATACAGTACTTGATTCAAAAGAGCTCGAGGACAGGGTTAAATCCTACATTGGGAATTCATTATCCGCCGCGGATTTAAAGGATATAGCCGGGGAACTTACTCAACTCTATGTCACACAGGGCTATATCAATTCTGGTGTCATTCTTCCTGACCAGGAGATAGTCGATGGGGTTGTTACGTTTATTGTGATCGAAGGTGTTCTATCACAAGTGGAAGTTCGGGGTGTTAAAAATCTCAAACCCAAGTATCTTCTTGATCGTGTTTCCATCCATCCTCATGTCCCATTAAATTTGACTATACTAGAGGAACGCCTGCAACTCCTGCGAACAAAACCGCTCATAGAACGTGTCGATGGAAAGCTGCTGCCAGGCAAACGGCTCGGTGAAAGCGTACTCATCGTCAGTGTCGAGGAAAGCCAGCCCTATCGACTTGAATTTACCACAGATAATCACCGTTCACCCAGCGTCGGTTCTATTCAAGGGGGTATTCATGCAGCTCATTTAAACCTGACTGGCATGGGTGATGTATTGGATTTCCACTATAACCTCACCGAAGGAGCGGATAATTACGGTCTTGCCTACCAAATTCCTGTAACACCGAGAGATACCATCTTTGGGTTCAGCTATAGCAAAAGTGATGCATTAGTAATAGAGGAGCCATTTGATAATCTTGATGTTGAGAGTGAAGTATCTACATGGCGATTGGCTCTTGATTATCCAATTGTTCGATCACTTTCCCGTACATTGATGGCTACTCTTCGTTTCGATAAAAGACACAGTGAATCTTTCTTGCTAAGCCAGCCTTTTTCATTCGATCCAGCCGTGCAAGACGGTGAAAGTGACATCACCGTCCTGCGCATCGGCCTGGAGTGGCAGGAAAAAAGCATGAATCAGGTCATTGCCCTACGCTCAGTATTCAGCAAGGGTCTCCACATTCTAGGTGCTTCCAGGAGTGATAATGGTGCGGACGGGCGTTTTCTGACATGGCTCGGTCAATTCCAATGGGCCCGCCTGCTAGGGTCTAATCGCAACGAATTGATCTTTCGTACAGATATACAATATGCATGGGACCCGCTATTGCCAATAGAGAAATTTCCCGTGGGAGGGGCATTTAGTGTACGGGGCTACCGGGAAAATCAATTCGTCAGGGATAACGGCCTGGTCAGTTCCCTGGAACTCCGCTTTCCTTTGGTTTACTCTAATTTTCGATGGCCTAAAGCGCAATTTGCTGTCTTTGGAGATTATGGAAGATCCTGGAACAAGGAAAACAATGATCCTGAACCCACTCCCATTATGAGTGCCGGAGCAGGGCTACGTTTCGATCTATCCCCGAAAACCCATGGAGAGGTCTATTATGCACATGCATTCGAGACTATTGACAGTATTGGTGATACCGACACTCTTCAAGACAATGGAATTCACTTTTTCATCAGCTATCGTCCCCTTTAGATGAAATACATTTACGGAAAAACAAAATCAAATAAAGAGGATAATGCAACGGTAGTAACAAGAGTCGGTGAAAAATAGTTAAGGTATGACGTGAATCAAAATGAATAGTAAAAGCTATCCTCTACTGCCAGTTGCCGATTAACACGAGCGGCGCCCAATGATAGGGGTGACGATAACTTGGATTCTTTAGCATTTGCAGCTGGGCCCTTTGGAGCGCTTGTGCCTTGGAGAGCTTTGGATCGCGCAGCAATTCAAAGAAGTTGGGTACGAGGTCTGCTGTCGATTCGTCAGCTACCGCCCAGAGACTTGCCACCACGCTATTGACTCCAGCCCTAATCGCCACACCGGCCAAGCCCAGGGCAGCACGCTCATCTCCAGCTGCCGTGTTGCAGGCGCTAAGGACAATCAAATCCAATGGCTGATCACGAAATTGGCCAATACGTATAAAACTATCCAGCATGTCAAGCCGAATCTTACCGTCGTGAGTCAGCAAGAAGCTCTTTGTTGGATCATCCGTGAATGCACCATGGGTAGCAAAAAGAATAGCCGAATGGGATGAGCGCTCCAAGGCATTTCGTACTTCCTTCTTACGGAATTCGTGGTCAAGCAATAACGTACTGCTTTCATATAGTTTCGCAGTATTTTCTATCTCCTTTGGAACATGCTTAAGGCCGCCAAATCCTTCCCTAGGCTTGGAGAGTCCCGCCAGCAGTAATCGGTAATCTCGTGTTGAAACAGGGGTATGTGCCGTCATGGTGAGGCCCGGTGCGAATGCAAGCGCGTATCGGTTTATCAGGAAGTCTTGACCATCATAGAGCGCGGAGAACGGGATGGTACCCAAGGTATAATCGGGAACGATAATGAGCGTGTCAACAGCATGGTTTTGGAGTTCTATCTCAACAGGTTGAATAAGCCACTTATAGAGTGACCACCCAAGCTTTCTTAGTCTGCGAGGATTACCCAACCGAGCTATCTGCTGCCGAAACGAAACTGTGGTCTGAAGTATTTCCGTAGCTGAGACAGCAGCTGTCCCCTTTCTAAATTCCCCATACGGAAGCGCTAGAAGGAGTTCGATACGGTCGGAAAAGACAATTGGGTAGAGCACCGCAGTACCCGGAGACAAGCGCGTTTCCAAATTGACTTTAGCATGACTAATCGGTTGTTCCGTCACACACTCATCCCGATAGTAGTTCTGGAGTTCTACCGCTTTGTACTCCTCCATTACTTGCCTTGCGGCCTGCATCCCGGTGAGTCTCTCTTCCTTTATGGTTGCATCTTCTGATTTGGTAAGAAGTAGGTCAGCGAGTTCAAGGTATACGGCGCGTATCTCCTCAACAAATGTGCGAGTATCGCCACGTTGACCAAATACCAGTGCTGGTTTTATATCCTCTAAATATTGAACGGCCGCTCTGTAGGCAACCTCCGCCTGCTCGATGTCGCCTTTTGTTTTACGAACTCTCCCTAATCGCCAATGCCAGCGTGCAAGCAACTCGGGCGCGGAAATCCTCTCTGCCCAAGAGATTGCTTGAAGAAACAGCTGTTCGGCCTCGTCATAACGTTGCTCAAAAGCATACAGTTCTCCAAGGTGGCCTTGCGTAAAGGATTTCGCACGTTCATCCTGCATGGTCTCGGCAAGTCGCGACGCTTCCAGATATGACTGATAGGCCAATTCCAGCAAAGCGGCGCTGTTGATGGGCTGTTTTTTCGCCAAACGATGGACAAGGTAACCAACGCTGATAAGGTGGTACGCCTTTTCTCGAGTGTCGGAAAATGAGTAGATCAACTCAAAGCTCTGGTGCAGTAAACTCTTCGCTGTTTTGCTGCTATCGAGTGCCAGGTGCGCATGAGTGGAATTTATCAACAATTTAACCAAGAGCTCAGGATTATCCTCAACCAGAGTAACACCCTCGCTATAGGCTTGCAGCGCCTCTCGATAGCCATCTTGTGCGAAGTACACGTTACCGAGATAGTTCAGAGAGGTTGCCAATATGGCATCATCTGCGCAATCTCTCGCGACCGCGACGCTTTCCTGGGCATGATCCAGTGCTGATGCAAGTTGCCGAGAGACGAGGTATGCGTCACTGAGTGTTCCTAACACTCCTGCGTACAGCGCCTTATCAGGATGACGCTCCGCTAGCTGCTTTGCTTCTTGTAGTCGAGGAAAAGCCCTCGAAACCTGCCCAAGGCCCTGATAAGTGACTGCCATCCGCACAAGTGATCTGATTCGCAGCTCATCTTCCAAGTGTGATTGCGCATGATCATCCGCAGGGACAGGTACACAGAGGGCGGCCAGTATCCCTGACAGAATCAGAAATGATATTCTTGATATTCCCATTGTCCTAACAGGCATCCAGGTATCATGTTAATCGGGCACTGTGGAGTCCTGCTTGATGGACAAACAACCTACATCTTGTCCTTGAGTCCAATTCGTCTCTGAGGAGGGACTGATGACTGAGTCAGGCGCCCGCAATACATGCGGTGACTCTGGAAGGACCTCATAGCGCATCGAAGTGAGCTGGATCACGTCTGCCCCTGAACGTTCAGCGCAGGGCTTCGTCATGACCTTGCTGGCATCAATATAGGTCACAGGCAGTGGCAGTGTCGCCGTGGTGAGATCAACAACAGGGGAATTGATCTCCACCACACCGTCGATTCCCTCCGCCGAACTGGCATCTATAAGACTGTCCGGTGATTTCAACAAGACACCGACGCTGATCGCAATGTTTCCTCCGTCGCCGCTTTCGGCATTCGCTTTAATCTGGCTTCCATCCATTAGTACGGCAACCGCTGGGTGAGAGATGGTGATGTTCCCGGCATCGCTTTCTCCTCCGGTGACGCTGGTGGTTATGTCCCCGTGTGTCAAGATCAATAAACCTTCATTGGATTGGAGTTCAATGTTGCCACCGTGCGCCGACAGGCTTTCCGTGCTGATGGTTGAACTGTTCAACTCCAATCTATCAAATTGAAGAAAAACGTCGCCGGCATCCTTGGTGGAAGAAGAACTGCGGGCGGTGATTAGGCCACCGTCAGTGATAACGACGCGCCGGGCTCTGACAATGACTTGACCACCAGCACCGGTCGATGGCGATTCCGCGGAGCTTGAGATATTGGAAGGTACCAGACCAATACCCGACAGGGTCAAATCGGAAGCGGTCACCAGGACACTTCCGGCATCACCAGTGCCGCGTGTGCCACTGCTGATGCTCCCACCGTTGATGAGTTGTATTTCATCAGCCGTCACTTCCACTGCCCCTGCGTTTCCTTGGGTTTCGATAAAGGCGAGAGTTCCTATCCCGGCATCGTCATTGGCGCCGGTCCCATCGATAATGATGCGCTGCGCCTCCACGTTCACTAATCCGCCATTACCCGTGGAACCTTCATGCGGAGAACTACTGATTCCTGTCAGGTTAGAGCTTGTATTCTCGATAAGAAGTTGGCCTGAGACTCTGACGGTTACAGAACCCGCGTCCCCTAAAGCGAATGTATTGCTGGTGATGGCGCCACCATCACGCAAGATGATATCCGAGGCTGTAACTGTTACCTTTCCTCCATGACCACTCGAGCCTCTCTGTGCGCTGCTCGCAATACCTGTTCCCAATGTCGGATCAAAAAAATCACCTCCGTCGATGACCAAGTGCCCAACCTTGATCTCTAACGAACCCGCATCCCCTCCCCCAAATGTACCGCTGCTGATCACGCCGCCTTGCAGCAAGGCAATCTCCTGGGCATCTACTTGAACCAAGTTGGCATCGCCGGTTGAAAAAGGCATAGCAATAGAGCCAATACCTGTGAGCGTCTCTACTCCGAGAACTTGTGGAGCTCCGCGTACGATCTGCAATCTGTTTGCCCGAATATTCACGCGACCCGTGTCACCGCTCGAAAACGGATGAGCCAAAGAACCGATTCCAGTCACGCTGGCCACTCCGTTTCCATCAATTCGAAGGTCGGAAGCATCTACAGTTACTAGACCCGCATTTCCGCTACGAAACGCATTAGTCGTTATTTCGCTTCCTTGCCGGATCTGTAAATTTTCGGCAGCGACATAGATCGGTCCGCTACTACCCGCAGCGTTTGCGGTTGTTCGGACATGCGACTCCTCAGTCAAAAGCAGCGTACCAGTATTCAGGTAAACGGCGGCACCCTCACCATCGCCTAAGGAACTGCTGAGGATATCGCTACCGTTCATGGTAATATCCCCAGAGTCCAGCTCTATCCGACCTCTTGTTGCGGCATTCGTGACGGCTTGGATAGTGGTGTCTTCCAACCATAGTTGCCCGCCACGCAAGGTCACACTGCCGGCAGATTCACCACTGACATCCAGAGTGCTGTCAGTTGTCACCGTAATGGCACCGCGCTCCAAGAAAGATGATATATCAAGCACCTCGTCACCGATAATCACCTCACCATCAGATGCAATGCTTGCAAGCTGTATATGACCACCAGGCGCCCTTATCTGAGTAGTACGCGCAGTCAGATCACCAGATACCAACGAGAAAGTCTCACCTGGGGGGATTTCAAGTCTGCTGCCGTTCAGAGAGATTGAAGCGGGGGCTGCGCTCAAGAAGCCGAACGCACTAGGTGGTGCACTGCTGAGCAGAGTATTCTCGGGTGTAGTGGCATCGAACCATCCCTTCTCACCCAAGCGCAAGTAATCAGCAGTACTCACGTGGACTGAGCCCTGCACATCGAGCTGGGCATTCTGGCCGAAAACAACACCCGCAGGGTTGATGAGCCACAGATTGGCGCCACCTACAATCTTGGTGCGTAGTGTCCCATCGATGTAGGAAGACGCCCCGCCAGTCACTCGCCCGATCACATGTTCAATTGTGGATGGACCCGTGAAGGTTGCGCTCTCTCCTGTGGCAACATTGAAGTGCCCGAAACTATGGAAGAGATTGGCTCCATCTTGATGGCCAACACTTGATGGAATGAGATAGTCTGGTCCTTGCAACGAACCCGAAGACCCCAGTGTTCCGTCCAGGGTAACTTCAGCTTGCGCTACAACACTGCCAACCAACAAGAACATCCATAATGGCCAGCGAAACACGAAGCCTCTCATGGTCAGCATCCCCTGATATTCATTGCGTCATTGATCATTTGCCGTTACTGCGCAATCCACCATATTTCCCGGACATCCGCCCCTATGGTCAAAGCAGCCCAATCGTTACATGACCACAGGGTCCCACGACTGAGCACACGGCTACGCATGGTCTGACCGCAGTAGCTGTCGAGTGCTTGGCGAGAGCCCAGCCCCTCCCCCTTAATCACCTGCATCTGGATAAATTGATCCAGTTCCAATATTTCGGCATCGCTATCCGGACTACGAAAAATATGCCCATGGAGGTCTCCTCCCAGCCAGTCGAATGAGAGCGAATTCCAGTTCTTCAGCTTATCATTCCACATCTCCGGTGAGAGCCGATGAAAGCCACTGGCTGGCAGTGGCCACTGCCAAGGTGGATTCCTTTCTAAACTGACACTCTTCTGAAGACAAGCATCTGGGGATACTTTCGTCTGTTGATGGCAAACGATGTTCCGAATGGGGGAAGGCATCTGATCGGCATAAGCCACCAATTTGTTCCAGTATTTCCGGGCCTCCAACCCGCGACCGCGTCCCTCTAACAGACGAGCCAGGTTGAATAGGCTGGTCCTGGGTTCGTCCGAGTTCTGCGTAAGCATCTCCAACTTAGCGACAGCCATGGGCCAATAGTCTATCTCGTCATTACTCTGTTCATATAAAACCAGTGCTTCAAGCTCCTTGATTGCTATGTCATCCGGCGCCAGGCCTCGAGCCTCAGAAATGACGGCTCGTGAATGATGTGGTTTTCCAAGGTATAGGAGAGCCACCGCAAGATTAATCCTAGCTGGAATATAGTATGGGTCGGCATCGCGTGCATCATCGAGATAAGCAACCGCATTCCGCAGAAAACCTTCTGCTTGTCCTTTCTCGGCTTGACTGAGTGTTTTTAGTGAGTTGCCACCACGCTGTACTAAGGTCGTCCCTGCCCGAGTTTCACCATCTAAGAGGAGCGGCATCCAGTACTGAAAAACCTTTGTAGCGTCCATCAACTGAAGGGCTATTTGCAATTGGCAGAATCCCAGGTTGTTCAGGACCTCCCGCCCTGGGAAGCTTTTCTGAAACTCCCGAAAAAAATGTACAGCGTCATCACAATAGTCAAAGTGGCTGAGCCGCACGCCAAAATGAAACAATCCAAGCTGTTCATACACATTTTGAAGATGTTGCCTCAGTAAGGATGCTCGGTGATGCACCTCAGGATGAGTATCTGGGGCATGATCGCTGGTTTGTTGACTCCAGAAGTGTAGAAAGTCTGGTGCGTTGCCACTGGCTTCGAGCAAGCGCTCTACGGAGAAACCCGCCATGGAAGCATAAATAAAACCGCTGGCGTCGGCAGCCAGCTCCGTTCCATTGGCGTGCTCCGCCCTCAGCTTTGGGGCTTTTTCTTGTTTAGCCAGGAACTGAAAGACTTCTTTGTGTAAAAAGTCGTCACTCGCCATATGGGCCAGTTCATGGCCGAGAATGAAAGCGAGCCGTGCCTCTGCATCGTCAATGGTTGCATCTTCATGACAGAGTTCGACAGCGCTACGCGATAAGACAACATGACCATCGGGTAAGGCGATCGCCCACGGATCTCCAGGGCTGTTGACGACGACAAGTCGGGGTTGGCTTCGTTTCGCACTTTTATCCGCCACGGCCTTGACACGGGCGAATACATCGTGGGCACGTGCAACCTGGGGGTTATTATGGGGAAACACCTCACCATAGCTATCAATGTAGAATGGCACATGGTCTCTAGGGTGAAATACCGGCGCAGCATAAGAAAAGCGTAGTGGCACAACAATGCCAATAGCTATAAGCATCGCTACCCGTAGAACTCGAAGGCAGGTATTCATTACGTCTTGGGACCTAATCGTTGAATTGAAAAAAGCAGCGCACGGTTCAATGCCGCCCGTGTTTGTGGCGAATTCTCTTTTTTTACCTGTGCTAGTTTGGCCCGGATGTCTTTGAGAACAATCAACGCCTGGCTTGCGTCTGGCCCAGCAATTCGCGAAGAAGTAAACTTGGAGATAAGCCCTTCAATGATTATTTCATGTTCGTCCCATACGCTGGGTTCCTTTGACAACTGACTATCTACCCATGCAACCATGGCCCAGCGCCCAAATGTAAAATAAACAGACCACTGGGTCTCAGACCATTTCTTCGCATCGGGCGGCGTGATATTCTCCGGATAAGAACGCAGAGTTTCGCCCAGCAGTGAATTTTGCCCGGCCCATACACCCGCCCCGAAAGCCCTCATTGCCTGTGTCGGTTGTGCCTCCGTGAAGGCGATGGCCGATCCATCCCATGGCAGTGGAAGCCGTTTTGCTATAGCGGCTTCGTTATAAGAATTGGCCGAATAAGTTAAAAAAAGGTTATCTATTCGGCTTTCCAGTGCAGTACCCGGCCATATCAAGACAATCAGGAGAGAGGCTATTACAAGCACAGCCGGTGCTATTATCCACGGCGAGAACCAATCGTGCAGCTTCTTGCCTAAGAGAACACGAAACTTGGAACCGCCCCTACTCGTCTTTACCTCAGCCACCGAATTCAGGTAGTCGGTTATCTCTCCAAAGTGGTGATAACACATAGGGCAAAGATCGATATGATTTTGGATTGCTTGACTCTCTCTAGAGCCAAGGCGTTTTTCGATAAAGGCGGCCAATTGTGAATCAGCGGGACATGCTCCAATAATAGTTGGTCGGCTCGCGGCCAGCCCTAATAGCGCCAGGAGTCGGGCCTTTTCATTGGAATCTCTGTTCCTAATCATCATTTCCGCCGACCGCTAACGTAAAAGCGGTTACAATCTCCGATCCACCACTTGAGTTCCTTGAGTGCTTCGCACAGGTGCTTGAGAAGTTTCTTGCATTGTTTGTAGGGGTCACCTCTTAGTTGAAGGCGGCGGGCGACGTCTTTCATTGGAAGTTCTTCCACGAATACAAAATAGAGCAAGTGCCTTTCCTGCTCTGAAAAATCCGTTTTAGGCCGTAGTCCTCCTATAATGTCACCATATTCTTTGGAGATGAGTGCTTCATCACCTGTTTTAAGGTATTCGATTAACGCAGCTCCTAGGTATCTGAGTTGATCCCTGTCGAGTTCATCCAATGGCGTCGGATTTGCAGTCAACGGTTCGGCGACATGATCAATTCCCACCTCAACTTCCTGCTGTGCGCAGTTATGCTCGATAGCCCCAACGATCTTTCCGATCTCATCACGCTGCCGGTCGGGAAAGGTTACATTCAGTGTCTCGATAGCGTCGTTGTGATCGAAATGCCGCTTCACAATCAGTCGCCAAGCCTCAATCCACAACACGCCTTTGTCTTCAACCCAACGTGGTGGCCGACGGTGGCCTTCTTCGCTTCTTATGAAGTCCGTTAACAATCGGGAAACCACGGTCATCAAGAAGGGTAAAAACTCACCTTTTTTCCCCCAACCTTTGATCCGGCGATATCTTTCCTCAAGCAATTTACTGACAATATAGCTTTGCGCATCTTCAGCTCTATTCGGATTGCCGCGGAAACGCTTCCTGCATATAGCTCTCACATGCTCCAAATGCTTAAGAAGCAGATCCCTGGCCTCAGTGTCGAGCATTCAAGCTACCCCTAATGATGGCTAACGTACAAGGAACTGAAAATCTGCCGTAAGTTCTTGTTGTTATGTGTGCGGTTACAGTGCTCAAAGCTGGTGTCAATTAAGTGTGAGCCTTGGACATCCCTATCTTCACGTTTAGAGATATAATTTAATTTTATGATCTATATCCCAATATTTTCATCATACCCCATTTAATTCCCAAATCAAGCGATGGCTTGTGACCGCTAAAGAGATCTTTACATATTGACTTTGTTGATTTTTTTACCCGGTGATACCGAACAGTCTAAGTATAAGTTCGATACCCCTATCCATACTGTCAGACTGCTTCGATCTACTCTGAAGCCAAGCCACCTAAACGCCAATATCTTCCATCAGCCTATTTCCTGACCTGGAAGATTTCTTGTAAGGAAATAACTGCAACTACGACCTATCTGCAGATGGCCTCCACTACGGCAACTATCGCATCGGGGCAAGCCAATGCACGCAACATTCCCGTAGCGATTCATTACTCGAGGTTTCCCTGTCCACAACGGATAGCTAAGATGAGGTTTTTCGCATGTATAAACTGCAACAAGGTCTTTCAGCCATTCTGCTGGCAGGTATTTTGTTTGATGTGGCGGACGCGGCAACGACCAAGAACGGTTTCGATCTGACGGACGCCCAGATCCCCATCGATGAGGTGCTGCCCGGTGGCCCACCGCGTGACGGGATTCCCGCGATCGACCGCCCCCGCTTCGTTGCGGCCTCCGCGGCGGGTTTTATTGCTGAGGATGACCGGGTCCTGGGCGTGGTGCGTAATGGGGTGAGCAAGGCCTACCCCCTCTCCATCATGAACTGGCACGAAATCGTCAACGACCGCTTCGGCGACGAGCGGGTGGTCATCACCTACTGTCCGCTTTGTGGCACCGGCATGGCGTTTCTGGCGGATACGGCCGATAGTTCCCTCACATTCGGGGTCTCCGGCTTGCTCTACAACAGCGACATGCTGCTCTATGACCGGCAGACCGAATCGCTCTGGTCGCAGATCATGGCTCAGGCCATCAGCGGAAGACACAAGGGACGCCGCCTGCTGGCCATCGCCATGAGTCATACCAGCTGGTCGGACTGGCGGCAGCGCCATCCGGAGACCCTGGTATTGTCGCAGGATACCGGCTTCTCACGTGACTACCGGCGCACACCCTATGCGGGCTACGAGAGCAGCCGCAAGCTCTATTTTCCGGTGAAATTCCGCGCCCAGGGTTATCATCCGAAGGAACGCGTGCTCGGTCTGGAGATAAATGGTCAGTACAAGGCCTACCCCTTTGTTGAACTGGCCAGAACAGAAGGGAGATTGCTTGAACGAATTGCCGGTACAGATATCGAGATCCGCTACGATGCGGCACATCAGACCGCGCGGGCTATCGACGAAAAAGGCAGGGAACTGCCGGTCGTCATCGGCTACTGGTTCGCCTGGTATGGATTCCATCCTGAGACGGAGGTCTATCGGGTGGAGTAGAGATCTGACAGAGAGTCGCAGGGCTTACTGACTGGATTCGTGACTGACCTCTCCGCCCGCTTCCGCTTCCGCTTCCGGGCAGGCCAGCCACCTGCCCGTGAAGTTCTTGGGGCGCTTACGAAGTTCTTTGGGCGCTTACCGCCTATACCTACCCCTCAGAGACGTCTTTTTTATCAGTATTCCCTCAGTCACTGTCCACCATCAAGATGCGCGCCATATAGCCTGTCGGTACAAACGTACCGTCCTGGTCCGGTGCCGGGTCACTGTCACCATCGATCTCACCGCACACGCCATAGAGCATGACCTCGTCACTCTCGTTGGCGTAGGCCAAGGCATAAGTATCGATCTTCTCCTGGGTCATGACGTTCGAAAAACGACATTGCTGCCAGGAAAAAACACCGACTGCCCTCGGAATCAAGTCTGCGGTAGAACCATCCAGCGGGCCTACCCAAACCTGGAATGCGATACAGGGATCACCGCCCAGCGATACCTTGGTATTTCTAGGCAAGAGAGCGCCTTCCGGGGGTGTACCACCGTCGAACTCACAGATACCCGTCAACGTATCGAGATATTCAACACCATAGAAATCATCCGCCTGTACGTCAGCGGAAAATGCGAAGATGAGTAGCGTTGCGAAAAGGGTCCAGCGTAACTTTGTCATTATATCCTCCGTGCTTAACTTGAATTGGCTCAATCGCCAAGAGAAGAATACCATGAAACATTCCTAATTAAATGGCTCTTGAAACAGATAGATACGATCTGTAATACCTCGTAACCAAACTTAAGGAGGGTGATCCTGAATAATCATTGCACATTAATATCCATATATGTTATATGGGTTTTTTGGCTTGCGAAGCAGGCGCCTTTCCTCCCGGTCGGCGACTAAACGTAAACAATCCCAAGGCCTGCTCGGTCGAGCTGGTGATCTCCTATATCACCGCGTAGGCAAAGATCACGCTGGTCAAAATTGGCATTGTGGTCAGAGAATAAATAGCGCCGAAATCCAAAGGTCTTCACTACAACATCGGTAGGCTATGCGTTGGCTCCCCGCGCTTGCGAGTAGATCTTTGGCGGTGGTTGATCGGGCAATTCCAGACGGAAATAATTACTCTATTGCAAATAGTGGCGATCAAATGCGGCTTGTAGCCAATCAACAGTCTTGTCGGTGTGGCAGTTGCCGTTGGCACAACTGTTCGGAACGCCGTATTGTTCGGTATCCGAGGGCGGGATGATTCCTGGCTGATGAGTGTGTAGGTTGAGCCCGCCGCCGTTTTTAGCGGTCAGTGGCATGTGGCACTCGATGCAAGTAACTTTCGCCGCTTCACCGCATACCACGTGGTTAGCATTACGTATTGGCTGGTGGAAGAATGCACCTTGCTCGTGGCAATAGCTGCATGGGTAACGGGGTGAGTCCAGGCCGCCGTGGACGTTGTGGCAGACGGCGCATGTGATGCCGTGCTGAACCCGGTCTAAGGATAGGTTCCGACGCGGGTCGGCGGCTGCCTCTGCGGCATGACAGCGCAGGCAGGCGGGTTTGACATCGCCGTAGCGGCCATCATAGCCGTCGGTAAGTGACTTGAGGCTGTCGGCATGACCGCCCTGCTTCCAGGTGCCGTATTCCTGGTGGCGTTTGTGCTCGCGGCCGTTACCCCACCATTCGGCGGAGTTTTGGCCGATGGTGGGATGGCTCTCGCGGAAGTAGTCCTCCAGCGGCTCGCCGATCTTGTAACCAACCGGGAAGAAATGTTTACCGTCGGTGGAGAGGCCGCGGGTGTGACACTGGCCGCAGACCTGGGCATCTAGGGTAGATGCGATGGCACCGACTCCGAGGGTTTTGCGATGCCAGCTCCCGGGGCCGTGGCAGGATTCGCAACCGATGCCGGGCTCGACGAAGTGGCCGGTCTCAACGTCAAGGCCAACTGTGTGGCACCCGTGACAGCGTTGCAGGGGCACCGGAACCTGCCAGCCGTCCCAACCCTTGGTTTTCCATGCACCCTTATCCACGAGCCAGGAGCCGGGCAGAAGGGTCTCGGTGTGGCCGTCATGCCCCATGAACTGCTGCTCAAAGCGGCTGCCGATGGCCCAGACGGCTTGCTTGGGGTCGAAGGGTATATTCCCAGCGTCAAAATCGGCAACCACTACACCCGCTTGGTCCACGCGCTGCATCATCTTCGGATGCAGGCCATCCTCCCAGCCAGCATGGTCACTCCAGTGACAGGTGCCGCAAGCATCGGAGCCGATGTAGCGGGCATTTTCGGGGATTGGTACCCTACTTACTTCGGTGATCGTACACACCAAAGCGATGAAGATGACGAAACCAAAGGTCCAGTACAGAAAGATACGAAAAATCCGTTTCCAAGGTCTCATCTAGTTACAATCGATATTGCGGAAATACAATTCTCAGTCCGCCGCAGCACGCCAGTCGGCGTCCTTGAGCTGGATTGCGGCATCGGGTCCGAATGGAGTGTAAGGGGTGATGGCGCCGTTGTTGGTGGTCACCAGTGACAGACTGGTACGTCCCTCTTGCGTGTGGGTGAAGAGGATGCGCGAGCTATCCGGCGACCAGACAGGCCAGGTCTTTTCGCCGGGGCCATCGGTGACCTTTTGCAGGTCTCCGCCATCGATGGAAATGGTCCAAATTTCGTAGCGCCCGGTACGGTTGGAAGAGAAGGCGAGTCGGGTTCCATCCGGGGACCAGCGGGGATGAATGTCGCTAACATTGGATAACAATAGCTGTCCAGCTTTTCCTATAGCGAGATCCAACGTCCAGAGCTGTTGTACAACCCTGACGGCGCCTCGATACGGCATAATGGTCAACCAGGAAGTGTATACCAGGCTGCGGCCGTCCGGTGATATATCCGGAAAATCCTGAATACCGGTCTGCTCAATTACTGGTGTGATCTTAGTCAGGCTGTCGCTGGCTATCTTTATCGTTGACCGCTCTTCGTCGGCCTTGAAAGTGAAGTGGATGAAACTCAACTCCTTGGTCTGGGGGTTCCAGGTAGGACGGACGGCGTAGCCCTGCTTGACCGAAACGGATTGACAATCTCCCGCACCTTCAATGGGGCACACATGTACTCCTCCCCCTGTCACTTCGAAAGCTACCCTTTTACCGTCAAGTGACAAACTTGGCGCCCCCTTATCACCTGTAATAGACTGGGTTTTAATACGTTGTGGTAGTGAGTTCAGAGATGATTGAAAGTAAAGCTGCCATACACCATTCTGTAGTGCAGAAAAAGTGATGGCGGCATGAGTGTTACTAGAAGCAATCAATAACAAGGCAACGACTGAGATTGCCGCTAAACTGGTCAATATCCGGTTTGCCAAAGAAAATGGTGCAAACATAACGATCTTACTTCTCAAGGATGATTTTTCGGCTTGCAACACCGACCTGGCCTTTGAAACTTGAGATATTCACCGTCAAGATGTGCTCGCCCGGCGGAAACTGCTGCAGCTCCCATTTCCAGTTCAGCGGCAAGTACCCACGCTCGGCCTCGGCGAAGAACTGGCTATCGACGAAAAGCAACACCTCGAACTGATCTTCCATGAGCCGGGGCTTGTCCTCCTCCGAGACGTTGATGCGCACATTAACGGTACGCTTCACCGTTGGCACTGCGTGTTGTTCCAGAAAATCCGGAAACGTCAACTTGACCTGAGGCGTATGCGCCCAGGCCGGCGGGACCATAGA
>JBDLIZ010000015.1:0-23753 GCA_039714615.1 Pseudomonadota bacterium
TCTGCACGTCCAGTGTGTCATACTTATCCTTGCAGTATTCGGTCCCAATCTGGTGCGCTCCTACTACGCAAGGAACTGGCTCGAGGGGCGGCTCTGAGCCATTCTCCGGAATAGTCACGTACCATGTCTTACCCGGCACTTCTTCCGTCACCGCAATTAACTCTCCGCTACCCTCATTGAAGACCTCAATGACGCAATTATACTGACATTTGCCTTGAACTCTCAGCACCTCGATTTGGTCAGACCATTCTGCGATATTGATCCTGAAGGGGGTTTTAGTGTGGGGTTCAGTGGGTTGTTCGGCCATTGCGGCGGTACCCAGCAGCAGCAAAGTGCTCACTAAAGCAGTGATTAAAATTTTCGCTCGGTTTTTCATGCTATTAACCTCCTTATCTGTGCGGTCCCTCGCAAAATACTTCGTGGGGACTCAGGTCCTCACCGCGCGACTATCGCGCCTCTCTTCTCTCCCTGATTCCATGATTATATGATGATCCTTTGTAAGGAAATTATCATTAAGAAAGCACAATCACCAGCTGTCAAATACAGGCGATACAGGTTATTTATATGTTGTATCTGGCATTCAGAAAAAGTGAACTCCAGAAAATCAGGTAGGGTGGGCACCGCCCACCATCAAAGGTTATTTCGAAAGATATTAGGTGGGCGGTGCCCACCCTAGGTTGCCATGAAAAAACCGTCTCATTCTTTCCCTTGAGTATCGCCCTTGGTCGTATCCAGACAATAGGTATTCTTGCTAAAGCGTTTTTCGTGTACCACGTCCAAGTTGCTGATCTCCCTTAGCTGACTGATCGTGTCGTCGATTAATTGAATTAAATTTGACTCTGTCTCCTCTGTGATCCGCTGATTATTCAGCGCATCCGACAATATATATTTCATACCGACCAGGGCATTGCCGACGCTGTCCTCGACGGTATGCATGGTCGCCTTCAAGGTGCGTAGCTTCTCCCGCTCAACAGCAATCTTCTTATGGGTCTGTTTCTGTGCATAGCTACCGAAGGCTATGATGAGGACGCACATTACGACTCGCATCCATATTTCGTTAAAGTCATGCGGTATTATTTCAAACGGATGTCCGTGATTGAAAACCAGATAGTGCAGCAGGGATTCGCCCAGCCATACCATCACGGCCAGGAAAATACTGAGCGATAACAGGGGCTGTGTTACTAATTTACGCCACATGATTGACTTCACTCTATAGTGGTCGGAAATATGCCGGTTGCTGCCAAGTATATATAGTACAGGGAATAAAGTATGAGGGCCGGTAAGTATTTTTCCAGCTAAAAAAACTCCTGCGCGGGGAACCCGCGCAGGAGTGAGAGTACCTCCATTTCTGTCCTTTGCGCGCTCTAATGCAAGGGATTTCCTGTCGTTGGTTTCAGTTGTATCGGTTTATCGTCCAAACCTGCCGCCACGGGGACCTGGGCCTGGGCCTGGTATGGATGAGACCGTGACACTCTGCGTGGCGGTATCGGTCGCATTGGCATCATCCGTTACCGTCAGGGAGACCGTGTAGCTGCCGGCGGCTGCATAGGTGTGGTTCACGGTTACGCCCGTGGCCGTGGTGCCATCGCCAAACAGCCAGGCATAGCGGATGATATTGCCATCGCTATCGCTCGAAGAGGAGCCATCGAAGCTGCAGGTCAGGTTGGTGCACTGCAGGGTGAAACTGGCGGTGGGGATCAGATTGACAGGCGCGACAACAGAGACGGTTTGGCTGATCGAGCCAGTCGCGTCGTCGTTATCCGTCACGCTCAGCGTCACCGTGTAGGAGCCACCAGCCGCATAGATATGGCTGACCGATGGGCCGCTGCCTGTGTTGCCGTCGCCGAACTCCCAGGCGTAGCTGACAATACTGCCATCCACATCGCTCGAGGCCGAGCCGTCGAAGTTGCAGCCAAGATCGGTGCACTGGAAGGTGAAGCTGGCCGTTGGTATCTGATTGATCGGTACGCCCACGACGGAGATGGTTTGGGTGACCGATGCCGTCGCCCCCTCATTGTCGCTTACCGTCAGGCTGACGTTATAGATGCCATCGGTACCAAATGTATAGGTATGGATGGGCTCTTTTACGGTTACCGGAGTACTGCCATCGCCAAAATCCCAGGTATAACTGTCGATGCTGCCGTCGATATCACTGGATGAGGAGCCGTTAAAGCTACAGACAAGGTTCTCGCATTGGTAGGTGAAGCTGGCCGAAGGCAGCAGATTGGCGGTGGTCACTGAGACGGTCTGAGTGATCGAGCCGGTATCACCCGCGTCATCCGTTACCGTCAGGCTGACGTTATAACTGCCGTCCGCCGCATAGCTGTAGCTGGCCGACTGTCCAGTGGCGGTGCTGCCATCGCCGAAGGCCCAGTCGTAGCTGACGATATTGCCGTCACTGTCGCTCGAGGCTGAGCCATCGAAGGTACAACTCAGATCCACGCAGTTGGCGGTGAAAGCGGCCACCGGTGGATTGTTGGTTCCCCCCGGATTGGTCCAGGTGGTGGAGGCCATCACATGGGGTTCGGCCATGCCGGTGGCGAGCCAGGCATCGAGGAAGTCCTTGCCGGTGGTAACGAGCTGCGGATTGTTTGTCTCGTTCGCCAGATAGAGAAACTGCACATACTCCCAACTGGTGGGCTGGTACATCAGGCGGATGCTGGCGGTAGCGGCGCCCGCCGGTACATTCAGGCTAAGCTCGTCCCAGTAGTTGTATTCACCACCCGGGCCCGGATTGCCGTACTGGGTTTCAGGTACGGGCAGGGCATTGCGTCGCTTCGCTTCGTTGTAGCTGTAGCCATATCCCGGGATGCGGGTGTCGGTCAGCACATGGTTGTTGAGCACGAAGTGGAAGCTCTGCATGGCCGTGCCTGGGGCCTGGGCGGCCACGTCGGCCACGGTGGCCGTGGCCTGGCCGGTTATCCGGTCGAAGCCGATCACCAGGTCTGAGTATTTTGTGCTGCTCACGGCGATCAACTGGCTCGCCCACTCCTGGGTAAAGCTGCCGTGGACCTCATAGACGCGGGTGTTGTGGTCATGCAGATCGAGCAGGGTGCGAACGCTGTCGAAGCTGCCGTCCCCATTCAGATCCATCTGAGTCGCCAGGTCGCCATAGGCGCCATCCTCCGCGATCAGGACCCCATTGGCATCGAACCACTGGATGTTGAGCCACATGCGCCGGCCCTCGGGATAGCCGGAGATCAGTTTGTGGCTGGTGAGGTTTATTACCTTGACCCTGTTGCCCTCCACACTGAGTGAGGCGGCGGCTTCCAGGTTGGAGCGGGCGCGCAGGGCCCCGTCATTCATGCCAGAGATCTCGGCCGCGGTCAGGCCCCCAAACTTAAGTCTGCCACGGGCATCGAGCCACTGCATGGCTTCGGGCATCCAGTAGTTGCCACCGGTGAGATCATGTTTCGGCAGATCGTTTCGTACTGGGGGGGCGAAGCGGCCACCCGGTCTGCCGGCGCCTCTGCCCCGCACTGGGGGCATGTGGCAGGTCTGGCAGCTGAAAAAGCGCTCTGCGCCATCCAGGTAGTTGCCGTTCAGGGGATTTGCCGCCATGGCGGCGTCATAGGCGCGCTTGATGGCGCCGGTCTGCAGCTCCGCCGGCAGGGTCGGGTAGTCGGAGACCAGGGTCGAGCCGAGCCGGCCCGCCTTGTGCTCGCTGTAGGTCCTTTCCACCACGCCATACTGGTAGGGGCGATATTTGAAGGCCACCTGATCACCCAGTGGAATGCCGAACCCACCGTTGTAGTTGAGGTCGACCTGGGCGCCATTGTTGTGCGCCAGATCGCCGGTCACCGGGTTGGAGACATCATGGCAGGTGCCGCAGAGTTCCGCTGAGCGATGAAACTGGGACTGCATCGCACCATGGGCAGCTGGCGGCGGGTTGGCATCCGCATAGGGGCCCAGTTTGGTGGTGTTGCTGTGCGTGACCACGTACTCGCCACTGCCGTAGTTACCTTCCACCGGGTTACCGCCTTCGTCGGCGTCATTGGCGACGAAGGGGTCGTTCTGCACGCCGAGATGCTCGGAATCATCCGGGTTGGTGAGGCGATGGCAATGGTCGCATTGGACCCCATTGCGATCGAGGGTCTCGTCGAGATTGGTGCCATCGGTGGGCGTGGAGCGGCCATCGAGCCAGCCAGCGGCATTGTGACAACGGATGCAGAGATCGCCCGCGCCATCGAAGTCCTGTTCGGCGATGGCCAGCGTGGCCCAGAAGATGGGATCCCGCCCGGCATGGGACATCATGCTGCCGCGCCAGTTGTGCAGGGGTTCGACGTTCTGGTCATAGTTGCCATGGCAGTTGGCGCATGCCTCCACCGGGTCCAACGATACGATGTTATCCTCCGGCTGGGTGCCAGGCAGCTTGATCTGATTGGGTACGATGTTCGCGCTCCAGGCGGGACTGAGCGCGAAGATGGGTAAAAGCAGGAGTAGGCAGGCTACCCCCTTTCTGGTAATTGTCATTCATTCCTCCGATCGATTGATTGTTTTTCAGCGCAAGGCGCTTTAAACATTTATATTTCTCAGCGACGATATAAGCATCTGACGTGCCAATTTAGAAAATTCGAATAAAACCGGGAGCTAAAAAAGATCTTTAAGGGAATTCGTGAATGTCACGCCTGGCAGGAAAATGTCAGATGACAGGGCTTAAGGTCTGACAAAAATGTCAGCTTTGTCAGGTATAATAGAGCCTCAATTAAAAATAACGATTCCTCCAGAAGAAGTACGCAACACGCCACGGATGTCTTAACCGCACCTCCTCGAGGGGAGTCGCCAACTAGGCGCCAACCCGTTCTCTCCCTGTTGTATTGCATGAGTGGCCTGGGCCTGGCGGAGGAGCGGCGAGAGATGAAAAAGCACATCGAACTGGATCACATCGTGGAGACCCATGATCGCCCGTTTGTGGTGATCGGGCGTGATTTCACGGTGGTTGCGGTGAATAAGGCCTACGAAAAGGTCTTTCAGGTCAGACGTAGCGACCTGGAAGGTAAAAAGTGCCATAAGATTCTGCACCATCGTGACCGGCCCTGTTTCGAAGCGGGGGAGGAGTGTCCCTATGCGCAGTGCTTCATGAGCGAACAGCCCTGCAGTTGCCTGCACACCCACTACGACCAGCAGGGTCGAGCCCGCTGGGTACGCATCAACCTCTACCCGCTGCGCGCGGCTGACGGAGGCCTCTATGTCGGCGAGATGATGGAGGAGATCGCGGCCCGCGACGAATCGGATCAAGATAATGATGAGCGTCCCGTGGGTGTCTCCAAGGTCTTCCTGCGCACCGTCGAGCAGCTCGAACAGGCGGCGCGCAGTGACGCCCCTGTCCTGCTGATCGGTGAGACGGGCACGGGTAAGGAGTTGGCCGCTCATTTCATACACCGTTACTCTCAGCGCCATAAGCAACCCTTCATCGCCCTCGACTGTACCGTGGTGACGGAGTCCCTGTTCGAGAGCGAGGTGTTCGGTCATGAACGAGGCGCCTTCACCGGCAGCGCGGGCACCAAGGAGGGGTTATTCGAAGTGGCCGATGAGGGCACCCTGTTCATCGATGAGATTGGTGAAGCGACACTCAAGATGCAGGCCAAGTTGCTGCGGGTGCTGGAGCTGGGTGAGTTCCGCCGGGTTGGCGGCAACAAGATCCTGGAGGCCAATGCCCGCATCGTATGCGCCACCAATCGGCAGTTGTGGGAGCGGGTGAAGGGCGGAGATTTCCGTGAGGATCTCTACTATCGCATTGCCTGTTTCTGTATCAGGATTCCGTCTCTGCGGGAGCGACTGGAAGACATACCTGTTCTCTGTGAGGAGATTCTGCAACGGTTTGCCTATAAGACGGGCCGCGCCTACCGACTGACGGAAGAGGCGCTTCACTATCTTTCCGGTTATAACTATCCGGGAAATATCCGGGAGCTGCGCAATATTCTGCAGGTAGCCGTGGCGCACAGTGCTGACACGCCAGGGGGGTTGATCACCGGAGATAAGGTCAAGCAGCATCTGCGCATGCGCGATGAACTCGAGGCCCCGCCGATAGCCGCCGAAGTCTGTGAGCTCAAACCGCGGACCGGCATGGAGCCGCCCCTCAAGGTCCCGCTGTCGAGTACGGATACAAAGGGGTTGCCCGCGCATCCCGAGCAGAAAAAACCGCTCAGCGGGACGCCGACAGCGGGACTGCCGACTCTCCAGAACGTTGAGGCCCGGCACATCGCCGAACTGCTGCGTCTGCATGGCGGTAATCGTCGAATAGTCGCGGAGGTGATGGGGATCAGTGAACGCACCCTCTACCGCAAGCTCAAGCGTTATGATCTCTCAGGTATTCGCTAGAGGAATTGTAACTAGGTTCAGTTGTTCCTCTCTTTGTGTTTGCGTTTTCCCTGATTGGGTTTTTTCCGGCCAGCCCCTCCATGCCTTTTCCCGGCCGGCTCGCCCTCATCAGGCCGGGCCGGGTGTTGCCGGGAGCCAGGGCCTCTATCCAGCTGGATCTTCAGCGGCCTTCCGCGGACATAGACCTTGCGCAGATGCCGGTAGATCTCCTTGGGCATGCCCTCCGGCAGGTCCACCAGACTGAATTCGTCATGGATGTCGATCGCGCCGATGTAGTGGCCCTCCAGGCCGGCCTCATTGGCGATGGCGCCGACGATCTCCCTCGGTGTAGCCTGATGTTTGTGACCCACCTCGATACGATAGCGCTGGCGGGGGATGTCGTCCTCTTTTGTCCGCCGTTCCCGCCTGGGTTGTTTGGCTTCCCGCGCCTTTCCCTCTCCGGCTTCCCGCTTTTGCGGCCGGCCGGCCTTCAGCTCTTCGACCATGAAGGGGCGTTCGCGCTGGCCCAGGAAGGTGAGGGCGGCGGCAATATCGGTGCTGCTCATCTCCTGTTCCTGCTCGATCCGGCTGATCAGCCGGTAGTAGTAGTCCAGGTCCTGATCCGCCAGGGTCTCGCGCAGCATGGCCATGAAGCGGTCGATGCGATGTTCACTGAGGTCATCCGCCGAAGGCAGTTCCATCGGTGGGATGGGTTGCCGGGTGGTACGCTCAATCGTCCTGAGCAGATTGCGCTCGCGTGGTTGTACGAACAGCAGGGCCTTGCCCTCCCGGCCGGCACGTCCGGTACGGCCGATGCGGTGCACATAGGATTCGGGGTCGTTGGGGATATCGAAGTTGACCACGTGGCTGATACGTTCGACGTCCAGCCCCCGGGCCGCCACATCGGTGGCGACCAGGATATCCAGTTTGCCCTTTTTGAGGCGGCCGATGGCCCTTTCCCGCATCGCCTGGTTCATGTCGCCATTCAGGGCCTCGACGGCAAAGCCATGGGCCTGCAGCTTGTCCGCCACCTCAGCGGTGGCGGTCTTGGTGCGCACGAAAATGAGCATGCCGTCGAACGCTTCCACCTCGAGCACCCGGGTCAGGGCATCCATCTTGTGGTGACGGGTGACCACGCAGTGGCGCTGTTCGATGGTGGAGACCGTCTCAGTCTTGACCTTGATCTTGATCTCTACCGGATCGCGCAGGTGCTTACGGGCTACACGCCGGATCGGTTCCGGCATGGTGGCGGAGAAGAGCGCCACCTGGCGTTGTTCAGGCGCCTGATCGAAGATCCATTCGATGTCGTCGATGAAGCCCATCTTCAGCATCTCATCCCCCTCGTCCAACACCAGTGCTTTGAGATCCTTCAACGAAAGTGTTTTACGCCGCAGGTGATCCATGACCCTGCCGGGTGTGCCGACGATGACCTGCACGCCCCGGTTCAGTTGCCTCAACTGCACGCTCATGCTCTGTCCGCCATACAGCGGCAGGACATGAAAATCCCGCAGGTGATGGGCGTAACTCTGAAATGCCTCGGAGACCTGCAGCGCCAGTTCTCGAGTCGGCGCCAGTACCAGCACCTGCGGCTTGCGCAGGGTGATATCGATGCGGCTCAGCAGGGGCAGGGCGAAGGCCGCGGTCTTGCCCGTGCCGGTCTGTGCCTGACCCAGCAGGTCACGGCCCTCCAGCAGATGGGGAATACACTCCGCCTGGATCGGGGTGGGTGCCTCATAGCCAAGGGCCTTGACAGCGGAGAGGACGCTTGCGGAAAGCCGCAGGCTCTCGAAACTTTGATTGGATGGGTCTGATGACATGGAGTTGTGCCTCGAACAGCGGAAAAGACCATCGAGTGACCCCAATGGAGAACCGGGAAGAAAACAATGCATTATATAGAAAAGCCTGCTGGATAACGAATCTCCGGCTCACTTGGATTTAGCGGGATTGGGGCGTGGGTGAGGTTCTTTTTCCTGCGCCGGTCGGACACTCCTGGCCGTTTTTTCAGTTTCGTTTCAGCTATGTCGGTTAGAGTACTTCAGGCAATCTGAAGACTCAGTGATTGCCCATTATGCTGGGTGTCTTGCTGATTTCGCGGACAGCAGATATTTCATGTTGACAACCATCCCTTTGCCGTCGGCGACCCTCATGCCGGCGGTTTTTTTTGCTATTAATGGTACTGAAGGAAAGCTGCCTTATATAAACCCCCCTCTCCCGCGAGGAAAGGGGGCGAATGATCAGGCCTCTAGATAATCTTACAACGAGTGGGGAAAATATCAGTAATGCGCAATCGGGTCTGGATCACTATCCAGATCATTGATTGCAAAGCCATCGGTGTTGGGTGGAGCCTGATGCAGCAGGATGCCGCAGACATGGGGGGCAGCCATGGAGGTGCCCGACATGGTGATGACACCATCGCCCATCCGGGTCGAGGGCACGCCGACGCCAGGCGCGGCGTAGTCCACCGGGTCGCCCCAGTTGGAGAAGCTGGCGAAGACGTCGTTGATATCGATGGCAGAAATCGCGTAGGCATTTGGCGCATCGATGTTGGCCGGTTCGAAATGAATTTCGGCCGTATTAATAACCTGCTTGAATGTCTTCTGTACGGTAGAAGTTGAGGTATGCCAATGAACCAAACGCTTGCCATCATGCCACGGCCTGAGCACTGCGGAGGGAAATACATATTGCCAGTCAGGGTCGGTGAAGAATATATACGATAAAGGGCATTCGGCATCAGTGCATAGCCCGCTCCCAGAAATGAATCATTATGATGCAGTTTTGCCACGGACATCAGTTGGTTAGACAACGAAGGCTTGCAGAAGGAAAACCGATGGAGGTGTCACAGCTTTGCACTGAAGCTGTCGCCTGACGGCGAGGCTTTTAACCCTTCCAAAGTGAGACAATAAGAAGGCATTGTGTTGAAGGATTAGGTGCAGGGGGAGGTGCAGGGGGAGGTGCAGGGGGAGGTGCAGGGGGAGGTGCAGGGGGAGGTGCGGTTTACGAAGCACTTACGGTGTATCAAATAGCTTGACTAGGTCATTTTCTGCCAATCATCTTTCTTGTGTATCCATAGCGGTAACTTACGTCTCCAGTCTAATCGTTCCATTTCGCGTATTACATATATACTGAGAGCCTGACGCGCCCGAATAATATAGATGTCATCTTTTAGTCGAAAATCCAAAAGTAGTGTTTTTTTTAACGATTCTGGCAATTCAGGATTGGGAATGAATCTGAGTTCAATATAAGCATTCCACTCTTTGTCTTCTTCTGAAGACACCCAGTCCTCAGCAGAGAACTCCACCTCCAGAATACGCGACAGCACCAAGTCAATGTATTTATTCCAGTCATAACAATAGGCGCGTACATGGTAGCGTCGGCCGGCATACACAAGCTGGTTTGGTGCAATGGTCAAATGCTGGGTTCCCGCCTTGGCGTGATAATACAAGTGCAGCGCCTGCTGGGCCTGAATGGCACTGACCACCTTACGAACAGTAGCAGTTTCCAAGTAGGTGCGGAACGAAGTATCCATGTCGTGAATAGGTAACTTGCTCCATTCTTCATCCTCCCAGTATTGGTTTGCTAGGGAATTGCCACGCAGGTAATTCAGGTAGCGTCGCGGTTCCAGATTGATGTAATGCGGTTTAAATATTTCCGTAACCTCGTGCCTTTTGCGTGAGGGGTTATAAGTAAGGTTTTTGGGGTGTAAATTGCGATAGGCATCAATGCTTGCATGCGCATTCTGACGGGCAATGTCAAAGGTTTCACCTAATTGCCGGGCAGTCATGCCGCCTCCCCAGTATAAACAGGTTTCGATATACGCGAAACGCCTAATCATGTCACGTTTCATGACTTATTTTAATGGATGTGGGTTGCAATATGTGTGTAATACTATTGCATACAAATCGATCACAGGGAAATACCATGTTACGAATTCGCATACAACTCCCAAAGGGCGAGCCAGTACAGAAGTATGACCATCATGACCTGATCCACGATGCCGTGGTCAATGCCCTGATTGCTGCCGGTGCAAACAGTGCAGATGTTATCGGCCATCAGGCAAAACCGTGGACATTTGCGCCGCTGGGGTGGCACCGAGGACATACCGGCATTGCCCACGGCCTGATTGTTTCCACTTCGGATGCTGGTCTAGCGCGCATACTTTCCCGACTTGACCCGGCGCAGCTTGTCAAACGTCGTTGGGATGAAGCCTTCGTCAATTTTTCCGCTGCCAGCGTGCAGATGGAACCCGACCCTATCCTGCCACAGCAGACCCGGTTGGGATGCCTAATGCTTTCACCGCTGCTTTTGCGGGATGAACGCTACACCGGCAAGGGCAAACACTGGTATCGCGACCTGAATGATGTTGGGGTACGGCTTGACGAGGTGATTAACCGCAAACTGTCGTTCGTTGCCGGACACGATGTAAAACTTCAACTGTACCCGGATTCGCTCTACCTACGTGCCAACCCACGCCATTCCGTGTTGGTGAACCTGAAAACCTTTAAGGACGGACGCAAGAGTTTTGTTATCGGAATGCAGGCCCCCATGTTGCTGGAAGGCAGTGAAGAAGATTTGCGCCTTGCCTGGTACGCAGGCATCGGCGAAAAGACCCGCAGCGGGTTTGGTTGTCTGGGATTGCTGGAACAGAGGGTAGGACGATGAATCAGGCGATGGAACGCGCCAACAAGGTCGCAGGCGAAATCTACAGCCGTTTTCTGCAAGATGTGCTGGAAGCCCATGTGTTGAACGAACGCGCAGGTGGGCTACTGGGTGAGAAACACAAAAAAGCGTGCAAGGACGGCAAGGAGATTGATGGACGTACCATTTACCTGATGAGCCTCAGTGGCAAAGGTGGTTGGGATGAGAATGCCGTCAAGCGCGAACGTTATCTGAAAAATCAGAACATCACGCTGCTGGATCACCTATTGTCGGTCGTGCGTGGAGCCATATTGCTGGCCGCACTGGACTGGCTACTGGACAACACGGACATGGGCGAAACCGAACTACGTCAGCGTCTTACCGTCATTGCTGCCATTGGCTTCCTGCACGATCTCGACAAAATGCTGAAACTGCTGCGTGATGAAGCACTTACGTTGGAGCATGTGGAGACCGCCGTGGATCGTTACGGTATTACGGCTTTTCTGGCGGCAGAAGGTGTGGAGTTAAGTTTTGAACAAATCCGTTTCTTGGTCGAGCAGGCGGAAGATTCCCAGCGTTACCGCCATCCTGTTGCTACTCCGCCGCCACGCGCCTGGAAACACGCGGTCGAGCGTTACGTCAAACTGGCCGACAAGCTGGATGGACTGTGGCAACAGCATGGTGCAAACGGTGGGATGCAAACCATTATCCAGCGCTTGCGGCAGGAACAAAGCCTTAACTCCCCTCTTTTGGCGCATTGGGAAGCAGTCGACATTTTCGACCCACACCACCCGTTCTTGCTGGATGAGTTACAGCGCAGATTGTCTTTTGCCTGTCAGCGCCTTGCTGGAATTCCTCCTTTGCTGGAAATCCATCAGGACGGGCGATTGTTCATACTGCTACCCAAAGAAAAGTCTGTAGTAGTCAAAAAAGATGGCTTGCGAAGTTTGATTTCAAGCTTGCCGTTCAAGCTGGAAATCAGCATTTCCAACCGGGGACTGCCGGAGTTACTGAATGGCCGACCTGATCACGCTGGATTGCAGGAATTCCTGCAAGAACAACCACGCAAAACCCTGGGGCAACTGTTCCGGGTACGCAACGATCTAGTGCGACAGGTGACGCCACCCCTGGATGACTGTCTGGGTGAGATTGGTCTTTCACCCCGCTGGCCAAAAGCCACAGGACAAACCAGTTCGCCTTACCCCGACCCGGATGCACTGGAAGTTTTTACCGAGCCGCACTTTTTGCGTGCAGCCCATCTGGCTTTGCTCCTGAACCTGAAACTGCCGGTCAACAAAAAGAATGGCCTACCGGATTATACCGAACGCGAACGGCAACTCTTGGAAACATTAAGTCTGCAATTGCCAGATTGGCTGGCGTTTATTGGAGATGACCAATCACGCCGGGTTTTACTGAGCTTGTGGACGACTTCCGTCGCCAGCAGTCAGACAACGGTAGCAAAAGGTGTCTGGGGTGAAACCGGTCTGCTGCAACAATGGCTGGAAGGTGGTGATGGAAAACCGGGCTTCAACCAATTTTTTACCGGTGATGGTAATGATATTCAAAAGGCTATCGAACGGCATTTCGGGCAGCTACTAGATAAACAGCGGGCACATCCTGTCGATGAAGCGACCAAGGGACGTTGCTTGTTTACGGATGAACCCACAAACACAATCATGGCCAGCAACCTTGGCCTGTACGAGGTCAAGGTATCCGCTTTTACCGGTCGGGAAGGTAAACCGGACTCCATTAACGCACCCGCCAAAGGCCATGTTCCCATAGGCTATGTTTCACTGGCCGAGCACAAGCTGAGAAGCGCGGTCTACAGCATTCAGGGCGGCAAGCCTTCCGGTGTACCGACCTTGCTGTCTTCGCCCATCACTACAGGGCTTTTCGGAGCATTGATTCTAAACGACGAGCAGCAGTTTTCAGCCTTGTCAGTCTACGATCTGAGCCGCCAGAAGGTGGAAAAAGGCAAAGTGAACTACCGTGGGCTGGAAGCCTATCGCCAGCGTTACCGTATGGCACGGCTGGAACGCATCCCGGAAAAAATCGAAGACCAGATCAATCAACTACGCCTCTTGTTAAATGCCTGTCTGCGCATTGGTCGCCCGATCCATGTTTTCCGGGGTTTGCCAACGCCACAAAAAGCCTTCTTTTATTTTGATGCCATGCCGTCTGTGCTGAAGCAGTTGATTGGCTATCAGGAATTGCGTCTGGAGCAGATACCCGAAGCCATTGACCGCCTGAACACAGCACAGACCCTCGCCTCTACACCGGGTCTGGGATACGACGTACTGAGCTTATATGCCTTCCAGCGTACTCGTTTTCGTGCTATCTGCCTGGCGTGGTGTTGTGTGCATAAAGCACTGAAAGAGTCAAGCAACCAGAAAACCGGAGCCATGAAGCAGCTTGCCTCAAGGCTCTATCAGGAATTTCACCATTTAGAGGAGAAACAGCAAATGTCAGAATCCGATGGCGCATTGGTACGACTTGGCCGGGCTGCCACCCTTATTCAACAACGGCCCTACGGGCAGTCATCAACTAATGAAGAAATGCTGGTATTCAAAATCTGTCTCGATTGTGCAATGGTGCTGAAGGCAACCGGCCAATCCGATGAGGCATCAATGATCCACGGCATTGCCGGTGAACTGGAAACCAATCTGGTACGCAAGAAAAAAGCGGCTGCAAAAGAACATCGAATTAAGCAGCCACTGGAAACCGCCTGCATAGACTTCGCCCGGCAGTTTGTCACCGAAGTATGGCAAGGCGTTTTGCAAAGTAAGCCACCCGCACAGAAAATCCGTCGACTGCTGGGCAGCGTCTACCGCATGGCATTTTTACAGGCATGCCGGGACGCCCAAAAACAAACCGACACTGAAACCCTTTCTACCGAATCTGCACAAGGATAACTGCTATGAAAACTTTGACGCCCTATCTGGCCGACATTAACGCACTGACCACAACCACCAAAACCGGGGGAAAAAAGGATGATGTCTACATCCACCCGAAACTGAAAAACCTGGGCTGTGTCAGTCTGGTGCTGATCCGAGAAGCCGTGGCACCGGTCGTGTTCCGCAATGCCGAGCAGGAAATCACTGATATTGAATGGAAGGATGACCTGTATGTGCGGGCCGTACCAAACAAATTCAAATACATCGAGCGTAATCGTGGCCTGCAAATCCTGCGTGCATTAGGGACCGGTGGTAAGCTGCCACAGAACAAAACCGTGCTCTACAAAGGCCAGATGCCATCCGCCGCCTTTGACCTGAACACGCTGGTATTTGGTGACTCCGCCAATCAGGACAACCGGGTGCTGCCGGTGCGAGCCGCGGTTAATTACTCTGACGCACTGAGCCTGCTACCCAAAGACCAGTGTGTGGATGAAACCTTCCACAACCGCGCGATGGAAGACGGCACACTTTTCGATGCCGAAAGAAAAAAGAACAGTGACAACCTGTTTACCCGCCACTTTATCAAGCCCGGAACCCTTATGGTGCAAGTGCTGAGCACACGCGGTCAGGTACTGCCGGAAATCGGCCTGAAACACCTGCTACTGAGCGTGGGGATGGCGGGTAGTTATGGCGGCCAGACTTCCGTTACCGGCATCAATATCCGTACCGACATCGTCGGCATGTACGTCAGCAAGTTTGAGCAGGCCATCACCTCACCTTACGAGTTGCTGCGTGAACTGAATGGTGCTGACGCGACCGACCTGACGGTTACCAAAGGCAGCCTGCATGAACTGCTGCAACAGGCACATGAAGTTGCCATTCAGGGAGCAGAAATCATGACATGGCAGTCTGAACTGGTTGATGCCTTCAACCAAAGTGGAAGCGAATTGGAGCAGGAATACAAACAGGCACAGCCAAAAGTGGCAGCATTGTTTGACCAATGGTTTCAATAGGAGCCTGCCATGAAACCCATCATCACCGGCATTCAGGCGGAGACACTCACGCCGTTTGCCTACCATTCGCTGATGGTTCAAAGCGGTACAGCCACCCTGCCGGAACTGGTCAGCGACCATGCCCTGATGTTCGGGCTGGCCGCCACGCTAGGCATGATGCGCAACAGTGTCTGCCTGCCGGAAAAGGATTACCGCCGCGATCTGGATGTCATGCCCTGGCGGGCTTCCATGCTGACGACCAACAGCCCCAGGTTGCTTCCGCCGGTTGCCCGTCGTCTGAATCTGGATGAAGAAGGCGGGCTGAAACAGAAGCTTTACGCCGTTACCAGCAAAGGCAACCTGAAAACCTACTTCTTTACCCAGGAGGTGCCACCGAGCGTCACGTTCATGGGTGCATTGTTTGGTTTTGATCCGTTTGCCTGGAGCGGACAGGATGAGTTGGTGATCCGTATCGGCCTGCACCGTAACGGCATGTTGCGCTTGCGTCAGACTAGTGTGGAGCAAGTATGCCTGAATGCGGCAACCGCTGCCTTGTTCGGGCGTGAATTGCCGGTCGAACGCTACCTACTTTACGGATTACAACTGACTGAACAGATGCCGGTGAAAGCCGCCTTGCAGGAAGTGCAGCAATGGAACTGACGGTTTCCCGGCACTGTGTCGCCCAACTGGCTAGCGGCCTGTCTTCTTTGCAACAGGCACTGATGGAGGAGCCGAAACGGGTGCGGATAGTGGATGCACCCACCGGCGCGGGCAAGACTTACGCTTTCCAGCAAGCCCTGCTTCAGGACAAACGCATCCTGTTTATCGTGCCCACACGACGGCTAGCACAGAACGTTGCTGCCAGCCTGATCAACGATCTGGTCAAGACGGCCAACTGGAAGTCGGAAGTGGCCGAGCGCAAGGTACAAATCTGGAGTTCCGACCAGACTGCTGTACTGCGTGAGCAAGGCGTGGAGAACATTCGCGGCTATCGGGTACGACAGATGCAGGAACTGGACGGAACCCGTTCCGGGGGAGAAATGATTGTTGCCGTGCCGGAAGTAGTCAGCCAATTATTGCATCGCCGCTATCTGGATAAGGGGCAATCCGGTTTCAGCGTATTCGATGTGCTGGATGACTTCGATCATATCGTATTTGACGAATTCCACACCATCGAAGCACGCGGTTTCGGGCTGGCCGCCCTGTTTGCCAAACTGGCCAGTGTACCCACGGAAACAGGTAGCGTTGGTTATGGCATTGCAAAAGTTAGCCTGCTATCCGCCACGCCGCTGGATGTGAAGCCTGTACTGTTCAAGCTGGGTGTACTGGAGTCGCAGATTGCCGAATTGCATGAGCAAATCACCCAAGAAGGTCGTCCTTTGCACGGTGATGTACAACTGGTGCTGGAGTCCCTGCCTTCCATGCCTGCCGTACTGCAACAGCATATCGCACGAGTCAGAGACGAAGTGCTGCAGAACCGACAGATCGTAATCATCTACAACACGCTAGCCGACCTGAAACGCGACCTGCCTACGCTGGTTCAATACTTGAAAGGCGCGGGCATTCCCGCCAGTAAGGTGCTGGTGATTAACAGCATCGACGACAGCGGTGACAACACCCAGTCCGGTTATGGTTTCCATGTCGGACGCAAGCAGAACCCGGATGATTTCAGCGTTCTTATTGCCACCGCCAGTGTGGAAATAGGCGTGACATTCCGTGCCGCCAATGTGATGTTGATGGAACCGGGCTTTGCGCCGATGAATTTCCTGCAACGCTATGGACGGGCAGCGCGGCGGGGCGAGGATGGCGCGGTCATTGTACGTACCGACAGCACGCTGGAAGACCGACATCCCTGGCTGCGTGAACTGTGTGTCTGGATTGTGGAAAACGCCAACAGGCAAGTATCCATAATGGAACTGAGCCGGGTGCTAAGCCAGAGCGTACAGGCTCAGTTCCGTGAGGGGGATGACACGCTGTATTTCGGCTCCCTGCCCCAGCAGGCGGCCTACACCAGTGGTCTGTACTGGCAGGCACTGTTGCACCACAACAGCAGTAAGAAACATCGGGGTAAACATCTGTTGCGGCACCAGCCTGCTAGTAGCAAACACCTGTATGTGTTGCTGAAACAGTTTGCGACACTGGAAGAGGATGCTTACTACCACAATACAGCGCTGAAATGGCGTGAACTGCTGTTTG
Source organism: Pseudomonadota bacterium (assembly GCA_039714615.1). Lineage (GTDB taxonomy): Bacteria > Pseudomonadota > Gammaproteobacteria > JAAEPA01 > JAAEPA01 > JAAEPA01. The sequence goes on from JBDLIZ010000015.1 coordinate 17,018, forward strand.
CCCAAGCGCTGAACCTGCGGGACATCGGTACACGGGTAAGGGTGATTGAAGGCGATGGCCGCAGCCTGTTAGTAGACCGGGTGTGGCTGGAACGGGAAACCAATGTGATGAATTTGCTGCCCTTGCAGACAGCTGCTAATGGTGAGGAATATTTCCAATTGCAGGGTGAGCTGGACGATGAGTTGCTTAATGACAGGAACCGCGCCAGCCGCCGCCTGACCGTACACTTCCCGCATATCAGTCGTACTACCGACCTGGAAGTGGGTAACGGGCTGCTGCGTGAATGGGTCAGTCTGTTGAAAGACAAGCGGGATATGGATACCGAAGCAGCCTGGGAAGACCACCCCGAAGCCATGAAAGCCGCCGAACAACTAGTGAGCCTGACAGGACTGGCTCCGGGTGGTGATGTTGATCTCTCCGCGTCCACGACCAGTCTGGTGTTATGAGTCCATCATGTCGGACACCTTCACCTGGCCTCACGCCACCGCCTTCTATCAGCGTGTCGAACGCCTCAATTTGCACGGCTTGCATTTCCAGCACGTCGAGCTGTGTGAACGCCGTGCCTGGATGTATCTACACAAGGTGAATTTCGCTCAGTGGTATTCGCGGGTGCAGACAGGCAATGCGATGCATGTGACCAGTTACAAGCGTGACCATTCGGTGCGTGGCCTGTTCGGGCTAGCTCCCGACCGGATCGACTGGGAACAGTGCATTGTGTACGAGAACAAGGGCAGCGGTGGCGCGGTGGAGGCTTCCAGCGAGCAAACGGCCTTTTACGCGCTGATGCTATCGATAACGACTGGTAAATACTGGCAGGCTTACACCCATGTGCTGACTTCGCGCCGTCGTCGGGAAGTGATGCTGGATGCGGCACGGTTGCAAATACTGTGGGATGCCTCAATACGGCTGGAGCAATTGGCTGCACAGGAAGCCGTTCCCGCTGCCAGTCGGATCGGTTTGTGCCAGACCTGTTCGCTGGCGGCGTTTTGCGGCTTTGACTGAGGATGGATGATGGAAACCCTGTTTATCTCGCGTGAGGCCCGGTTAAGGCAGCATGAGAACACTCTGCAAATCAAAATCGGTGAGCAGAAGCGCTCCCTGCCGATTGAGAAGCTGTCGCATGTGGTGTTGCTGTCGGAAAGCCGTCTGAATTCTCGCCTGCTGGGGCTGTGTGGCAAGCATGGCGTGCGTTTGTCGGTGTTCGATTACTACGGCTACTTTAAGGGTGCCTTTGAACCGTATGACAAGAACCCTGCGGGCAAGGTGAAACTCAAACAGGCCGAGATACTACTGGATGATGTTCGGCGCATGGCGGTAGCGCGGGAAATTGTGCGTGGTGCGGCGCATAACATGCTGGCAAACCTGCGCTATTACCAGTACCGGGGCAATAAAGACATGAAGCAGCCGATAGCCGATATGCACAAGCGGCTGGCGACCATTGCGCGGGCGCAGGATACTAACAGCCTGATGGGAATTGAGGGGCAGTTGCACCAGTATTATTATGCGGCCTGGCCTGCCATCCATCCCGAGCTGGATTTTGGCAAACGGGTGCGGCGACCGCCGAACAACCCGGTCAACTGCCTGTTATCGTTCTTAAACCAACTGGTTTATAGCGTGGTGCGGCACGAAATCAGCAAGACGCATCTGGAGGAAACCTTCAGCTTGTTACACGCGCCGGGGTATGGGCGTGCGTCACTGAGCCTTGATCTGGCCGAGCCGTTCAAACCGGTGCTGACCGACATGCTGATCTTTCGCATGGTGCAGCGGCGGATGGTGAATGCAAGCTGGTTCGGCCAGCAAGACAGTGTTTGCCTGCTGACCGAAACCGGACGGCGGCATGTGGCGGAACAGTTTTCGCTGCGGTTGGAGGAGCAGTATCAGGGGCAAAGTTTTCGCCACTGGATTTACCGCGAAGCCCTGGCACTGGAACGCGAGGTGCTGGGGGTTGAGGAATATGAATCGTTCAAACGGAGGGTGTAAATGTTCATGCTGATGACCTACGATGTGGAAGCGAAGCGTACGGAGAAGTTCAAGAAGTTGCTGCGCCGCTACCTGAACCACGAGCAGTATTCTGTGTTTACCGGCGATATTACCGAGGCCCAGGCAATCTGTCTTCAGCGCGAACTGAGCCAATTGATGGTTCCCGGCGACCGGGTGACGGAAATTCGTGCTGCCAACCGGCAGAATGTCGAGGTCTGCAAGCTTGCAAAAAGCGACGCAGGCAAGGGGGAGTTGAAGCGCAAACCGATTGATGACCACCGCCGTGATTTCGCGGTTTTGTAGCCGACTTCGACCACCAGTGAAGTCAAAGCTTCCCGCCTTTGATGCACATCCCCCTCGCATTCATGTTATTTTAAACACCCTGTTTCAGTTGTGAGCACAACATATGTCCTGAAATCAGGGGTTACGAATCCCCATGAGGGGTTATGAGATCCTGAGCGATGATTGACGGCCTGGTAAAATTATAGTTACGAATCCCCATGAGGGGTTATGAGACAGACGTTAGCGGGACAGGCATCCCGACCGGTTATGTTACGAATCCCCATGAGGGGTTATGAGTCATAAACCCCTTCAACGCCGATGCTGCCGATGGCAGTTACGAATCCCCATGAGGGGTTATGAGTGTGCCGACTGTCGAGCTATGTGAAGCCGCAAAATGTTACGAATCCCCATGAGGGGTTATGAGTTGGCGGCAATACGTTCTGACTCTTCATAGTCTTTGGGTTACGAATCCCCATGAGGGGTTATGAGTCGACTAGTGGCGATTCCATTGGATCAGCGGCCAGAGTTACGAATCCCCATGAGGGGTTATGAGATGAAAACATTAATATTCATTACCTTCCTCTTATTCGTTACGAATCCCCATGAGGGGTTATGAGATCGTCAAGGCATAGGCCATGCGTGATTGCATGACCGTTACGAATCCCCATGAGGGGTTATGAGATGATGGAGAGCTGTTGACCAAGGTGCCGGTCAGCAGTTACGAATCCCCATGAGGGGTTATGAGTCGCAATGAACAGACTGATCATTGACCAGGTTAACGGTTACGAATCCCCATGAGGGGTTATGAGACGTTACCCAGATGGATGTGCCCCGGCACGATATGGGTTACGAATCCCCATGAGGGGTTATGAGACCTACACGGTCACTACCGACTATATCGAAGACCTGGTTACGAATCCCCATGAGGGGTTATGAGTCTGGCGCCAGGCCGGAATGTATGACGGCATGCGGGTTACGAATCCCCATGAGGGGTTATGAGTCTGCTGTGTTTCCTGGGCCTGTCGTGGCGCTGAGTGTTACGAATCCCCATGAGGGGTTATGAGAATCAGGATATTCTGAAAGTCACCGAGGCGGTGCAGGTTACGAATCCCCATGAGGGGTTATGAGTGGGTAGAGCCTGTCTTAAAGCAAGTCATCAAGCTGTTACGAATCCCCATGAGGGGTTATGAGTCTATCGGCATCCACTCGCCGCATTCATCTGTATCCGTTACGAATCCCCATGAGGGGTTATGAGTATGATCAGGCGCGCAACAACCAATGATGTGCCTCAGTTACGAATCCCCATGAGGGGTTATGAGTTATCTGCTTTGCCGGAAGCACTGGCCAGTTCTTTGTTACGAATCCCCATGAGGGGTTATGAGACGAATAATCCGTGAATTATTCCAGGCAACCACATAAGTTACGAATCCCCATGAGGGGTTATGAGTCTTTGCTTAGCATCCTTGATGAAAGCTTCTTTCTGGTTACGAATCCCCATGAGGGGTTATGAGATCAGTATGCATCACGGGCAGATGAATGGCTTCGTGTTACGAATCCCCATGAGGGGTTATGAGATCATCAAGCGTTACTACGAAAGCCGCAGCACCGAAGGTTACGAATCCCCATGAGGGGTTATGAGTCGGTGTCGCTCAACGCGGACTCAAACATCCGTGATAGTTACGAATCCCCATGAGGGGTTATGAGACGGAGGAGGTGCGGTGTATGGTGCTAGATTACCAGGTTACGAATCCCCATGAGGGGTTATGAGGTAGTGATACCTGCAAAACCCCTGACCGTTATTAGGTTACGAATCCCCATGAGGGGTTATGAGGTCTAGCCGATCTATTTTCCAGTCAAGCTCGCATGTGTTACGAATCCCCATGAGGGGTTATGAGATGGTCGATCAGGCCGGCGGTGTCAGTCTCAACACAGTTACGAATCCCCATGAGGGGTTATGAGGTTGGCGAGGTCACGGCGATGGGTGCGCCTGGCGCGGTTACGAATCCCCATGAGGGGTTATGAGTTCATGGCTTTGGTGATCGACTCAGTAAGATCCAGGTTACGAATCCCCATGAGGGGTTATGAGGTGGCTGCGTCCTTTGTCGCCTTGATCTGATCGATGGTTACGAATCCCCATGAGGGGTTATGAGACCAGAACCGATCAGAGCGTCCTGATGTTATCCGAGTTACGAATCCCCATGAGGGGTTATGAGATGCTGCAATATGCGTACCGAATACAACGAATTACAGTTACGAATCCCCATGAGGGGTTATGAGAGTCTGGATCTTCATCTCTGCCGGAATATCATCCTCGTTACGAATCCCCATGAGGGGTTATGAGCGGGTCGTATTTTCTTCAACAAGATCAGCAGAGTATGGTTACGAATCCCCATGAGGGGTTATGAGATTCCTCCATTGAATCCAGGTCTAGGTCGTAATTTTGTTACGAATCCCCATGAGGGGTTATGAGGTCTAGCCGATCTATTTTCCAGTCAAGCTCGCATGTGTTACGAATCCCCATGACGGGTTATGAGATCGAGGCCCACGTCGGGGTGGGCTCAACCCCGGCCTGTTACGAATCCCCATGAGGGGTTATGAGATCGATCACTTCCAGCCGGGTCGGGCCGGACAGCCCGTTACGAATCCCCATGAGGGGTTATGAGAGGGCGACACGGTTTTCGAGATCATCGAGCAGGCCGGTTACGAATCCCCATGAGGGGTTATGAGACGGTAGCAGCCGTGATGCTGCGTTTCGTCAGGTCAGTTACGAATCCCCATGAGGGGTTATGAGACTCGCCGCAACACTGGTTAGATCAATCTGGATCTAGTTAGTGTCCGGTCAGAAACACTATCCAATTGAAATAACAGAAAAAAACCAAGAAGAAGTTGGTGAAAACTCCGGTGAGATCAGGCATACTTTTAATTCAAGCGACTGATTTAAAAGAAAAACCTCAAAACACCGGAGCCGACAATGCGAGAAAAACGCACCGTCCAGAGCAGTATATTTGATCATTACGCCGAACACGAGATCGGCATGGAGTTAAAGGCCATGTCGGACTGGCTGGACGCCAATCTCGACCTGCTCGACTGGGTGGCGGCCGATGTCAAACAGCGCAACGTGGAAGAGACGGGCCGAAAAGGCATGACCATCGAATCGGTGCTGCGCTGCGCCATCCTGAAACAGTATCGGCAGCTGAGTTATGAGGATCTGGTTTTCTGCCTGATGGACTCGACCTCCTGCCAAACTTTCGCCCGCCTGCCGCTGGGTTGGTTTCCCAAAAAACCCACCCTGCAGAGCTGCATCAGCGTGATCTCCGCAGTGACCTGGGAGGAGATTAATCAGCGCTTGTTGAAGAGCGCGCACAAAGCCAAGGTGGAACGTGGGGATATGCTGCGCATCGATAGCACAGTGACCGAATCGACCATCCACGACCCAAGTGACAGCACTCTGTTATGGGACAGTGTACGTGTCATGCTGCGGATGCTTGAACAAGCGGAAGAACTGGCAGGGGATCAGGTTAAGATTGAGTATCATGATCACTCTCGCGTAGCGATGAAGCGTACCCGCTCTATTCACTATACCCGAGGAAAAGAGAAAAAGGCCCAACTATATCGTGATTTGATCAGCGCTACGCAGAAGACCCTGGGCTATATGGAAGCGGCCGCCGTCAGTTTGCATGGCGTTGCGCAGTCTGACCCGATGGCCGGCGAGATCTGGCGATTGCAATGGAAGCATTACAAGCCATTGATACACCAGGTCATCGATCAGGCTGAGCGACGAGTATTCCAGGGAGAGAATGTGCCGGCGAAAGAGAAGATCGTCAGCCTCTTCGAAGAGCACACCGACATCATCGTCAAAGGCAGCCGGGAGGTTCAGTACGGACACAAGCTCAATCTGAGCACGGGTCGCAGTGGGTTGATCCTGGATGTGGTCATCGAGGATGGCAACCCGGCGGACTCGGAACGCTTTCTACCGATGTTGGATCGACACATCGAGACCTATGGCAAAGCGCCTCGACAAATGGCGGCGGACGGTGGCTATGCCAGTGTGGAGAATTTACGCGAGGCCAAAGCGTCGAATGTTAAAGATGTTGCCTTCCATAAGAAGCGTGGACTGAAAGTGGAAGAGATGGCGAAAAGCCCCTGGGTCTATCGCAAACTGCGCAACTTCAGAGCGGGGATCGAGGCCGGTATCTCCTGCATGAAGCGCGCGTATGGTCTGGGTCGTTGCACCTGGAAAGGCTTGCAGCATTTCAAGGCTTATGTCTGGTCATCCGTGGTCGCCCACAATCTGGCTTTGTTTGGGCGACTCATGCCGGCATAGTCAGAAACGCGTTCGAGAAACGGAGCCATTGATCATCAAGAGCGAACGAAGCAAGAACTAAATGACTATTCGGCATTTTTGCCTGCGTCGAAAGGAAACAGGACAAACTTGTCGAATAGCCCCAGCGAATTTCTGTATAAAAAATGACCG
>JBDLIZ010000016.1:0-23586 GCA_039714615.1 Pseudomonadota bacterium
CAAGGATCAGGTTATCCGTGGTGACTTCAGGCAATAAGGCTTGTATACCTCGATCATCGACATCGATAAGGTTAGCAAACACAAACATCAGATCCTGAATCTCCTGACCGAGTTCTTCATCCACCTTGCCAATCTGCTCGATGATTTCACTCTCCACTGAGGAATCCATGAAATTCAGGATTTCGGCTGCCATTTTCACACCACCCACATTAGAGGCCTTGACATTGGCATTTCCAGAAAACTGCTTTTCCAAAATATCATCGAGCTCAGTCAAGGCAGAAGGCTGAATATCATCAAGCGCTGAGATGCGCATCATCAGATCGGATCGCATGTCTTCGGGAAGCAATAAAATAACCTCGGCAGCATGATCCGCCTCTAAATAGGCCAGAATGATAGACATGATCTGTGGATGCTCCTGCCTGATGGTTTCTGCCACCGCCCGTGCATCCATCCATTTGAGCGCCTCGAGTCCCTTGGAATTCCTTCCCGGCAGAATACGATCGATCACCCCACCCGCTTTGCCTTCACCCAACGCCCCCACCAGCACCTTGCGGATGTAATCATCGGAACCCACCCCCAGCGCGGTTTGATCCTGCACTTCGGCCAGGAAATCCCCGAGCACCTTGGCCACTTTTCCTTTAGAGACGTTCTTCATGTTTGCCATAGCTGCCCCGACCTTTTGCACCTCCCGAGGACCCAGGTACTTGAGAATGGATGCCGCGGCATCCTCTCCCAAACAAAGTAACAGGATGGCTGCCCTCTCGGTTCCCCCGAGCGCTTGTTCAGCAAGTTCATTATCGGTCGTCACAGCTAGTTATCCTCCGCTGCTAACCATCCCTTTACAACCTGGGATACCCGCTTAGGATCTTCCTGGACAGCGGCCACAACCTGTTGAAAAGAATCTTGATAGGCACCATCTTCACTGGCAATAGCAGCTACCCCCCCATCGCCTCCCTGATGGGTCAGACTCAATGAATCCTCCGATCCGGGCAATTGTCCATGGTCACTGCCCGCAGGCAGTGCCTTGCTTTCCTGCACCAGTCCTTGCATAACGGGTCGCAAAACACCAAACACCAGGATCAATACCAACGCCACCCCCATGAACTGCTTTAGCGCATCAAATATCCAAGGCTGTTCCCACAGTGGCGGCTCGGGCAAGGGCTCGAACTCCTTAGCATCCACGAAGGAGGCGTTGATCACATTGACACTATCCCCCCGCTGCGCCTTGAAACCCACCGCTTCTTTGACCAAGGTGGTGATGTAATCCATTTCTTCGGGGCGCAAGGGAACGCGTTCTGCCTTTCCGGCCTCGTTGTAACGCCGCCGATAGTCTACGACCACCGCCACTGATAAACGTTGTATCTGACCTGGAACGTTGCGGGAATGGGAAAGGGTGCGATCCAGTTCATAGTTCCGGGTAGCGCGCTTGGTGGTCGTCACCGGGGCCCGCTCTCCTCCTGCCGCCGGCCCTTCGGCTGTGGGCCGGTTAGTCAACGCCCCGGGAATTCCTAACGGCTCGGAACCGGTTAATTGGCGTTCATCCAGTTGCTCACTACGAATCGCAGGCGCATCGGGTTTAAAGGTCTCGCTAGTTTTTTCAACACTGGTAAAATCCACATCCGCGGTCACCTGAGCACGCACGCCATTCGTTCCAACGATCGGTGTCAAGATATCCATGATACGCTTGACGTAGCTTTGCTCTACCTGCTCGTTGTATTTCAGACGCGAGTTACGCCTTGCCAGCTCGCCCGAGACATTACCTTCAGTTAACAGATGCCCCTGCTGATCGATCACTGCCACCTCATCCGCCTCCAGCCCTGTTATGCTAGAGGCAACGAGGTGTACGATCCCCGCGATACGCGACTCGTCCAGCTTTCGCCCAGGATGTAGATTAACCAAAACCGATGCGCTGGCTTTGGTGCGGTTTCGAATGAAAACAGATTGCTTGGGTATGGCCAGATGTACTCTGGCACTGTCTACACTCTCCAACGTTGCAATTGAACGCGATAACTCACCAGCCAGGGCACGGTGAAAGCGAGCAGTTTCAATCATCCGGCTGGTACCTAACGATTGGTCTTTATCCAGGAACTCCAATCCAGTCACATCGCTTTTCGGCAGGCCAAGAGTGGCTAGCTTCAGGCGAATCTCATGCACCTTATCGGACGGCACCATAAGCGCATTACTACTGAGATCCAATCGATAAGTAATACCGAATTTATCCAGCGCATCAACCACATGACCCGCATCGGCAGCGGAAATACTAGCATAAAGTAAACTGTAATTAGGTTGCTGAGACCAGAGCACTACTCCCACACCCAGGGCCACACTCGCCGCCAACCCCAACATCAGGCCCAATTGCCTCAATGCAGGCAATTTGCTGAAACCTTGAAACTGAGATGCGAGCTGTTCTGTGTTTACTATAGCCATGTATGATTCACGTTAAAATACTAAGAAAGCCTCTTAAAGCGGCATATTCATTACATCCTGATAGGCCGATAGCAAATGATTACGTACCTGACTCAGTGCCTGGAAGGCAAGTCCGGCTTTTTGATCGGCAATCATTACTTGCGCTAGACTTACATTGGCATCGCCTCGCTCGAAGGCCTCTGATAAATTTCCAGATTGCTGTTTCAGCTCGTTCACATTGGCTATTGACTGCTTTAAAAGCTTTGAAAAATCGACCTGATTCGTTGTATCAAACTGCTGCGATGGGCCACCCTTTATTTCACTCGACAAGCTGCGTATCTGCTGTAAAACGGTATTTATTCCGATTTCACTCATGGTCATTTCGTCCTCATAATGCACTTTATTCAGGGATTGCCACACCCGCATCACGCAGACGCACCAATTTATAACGCAATGTACGCGGGCTGATCCCGAGCAAGGCCGCTGCTTGCTTACGGCTTCCGCTTCCAGACGTGAGTGCCTTTAGAATAAGCTGTTGTTCATGATTTCTAAGGTCATCGTCAAGCCGTCCTGCCGCTTTGCTAGAAGATGTCGCTACCACCGTAGAGCAAACCTCTGAGGTAATGTCCTGCTCGAATTGGAGACCACCAACCTCGATGCCTTCACCACTTTTAATAATCAAGGCACGTTGAATGAGATTATCCACTTCTCGGATGTTGCTCGGCCATGGATATTCCAGTAGCAATCGTTCCGCGGCGGATACAATGAAAGTGGAAGGCACCCTCGGGTGGTGACGTTGGATGAACTTGTATGCCAGAGGCAGAATATCCGCGGATCGTTCACGTAGTGCCGGTATATGCAACGGGAACACATTCAAGCGATAGCACAAATCCTCTCGAAACTTCCCTTCACGCACATACTGAGCCAGGTTTCGATTGGAAGTGGCCAGCACGCGAACATCCAAAGAGACTAACTTTCTTCCACCAAGGCGCTCCACCTCTTTTTCCTGTAACACCCGCAACAGCTTGGCCTGTAATTCCAGCGCCATTTCAGAGATTTCATCGAGCAATAAGGTACCCCCTTTGGCCTGTTCAAACTTGCCGCACTTTACCTGATAAGCCCCGGTGAACGCACCTTTTTCATAACCAAAAAGAATCGCCTCCAACATATTTTCCGGTAAAGCAGCGCAATTTATCGCAATAAAAGGTCCATCGGCTCCATGCAGGTATTACTCATCACCAACCCTATATCTTGGTTATATATTTTTTCCAGGGGGCAGCCGCACCGAGTTCCGATTGATCCTATAATAGGAGCAACCGATTCTTACCGAAGGCTGATTTCGTTGAAGATAGTCTTGAGCTGAAACAGAACCTATTACCAAGGTCCGGTAGGTTGCGGTCAATCCTGACCGTATGCGTCCTGCTCCCATGCTTGCATGCCTCTTATGGTTATGTATTCCCTTAACGGTGCAATCCTTTGGAAGCTCACACCGCTCAACCATATATTTGCAACTAGCATGCCATGCAAAATTTCTTATTTATTAACAATTAGTTATAATTTATTTTATTACGGTTCGTCAAATTTATGACATCAAACGCGACGGCAACGAACATTGGCGATACTGCGCCTATGATGTCGGAAAATGATCTTTTCTATCCAATCTTGAACGGATATACTCAACCCTTGAAAGGATACGGTTGCCTTGCTTGTACTTCCTTCACTGATCACCTTAACGACCTTTCCCAGCAATTCAACGGGGCGTGGATAACGCGGAAATATAAACAACTCAAGTTTGATCAGACTATCCCTTACAGGAACCGGATCACATGTCCACTCCAGGCCCTCCGGACCAAGGCGCATGTCAATACGTTTTGGCTGGGAAAATTTGCGATTCAAGGCCTGGCCAACCATTTCCAGCATCAGATTCATTTTCAGATCAATCCTTGAAACAAAGTGACTGCGCCTTCAAAGTCTTCGTCTAAGACCGTCTAAAAGGCATCGCTATCTAGGCTAAGCTGTCCGTTATCATCGGTTTTAACACCGATGTCTATCAAGTAACGAAATGGGTCAGAGGTCTCACCGAGTGCATTCATTAACCCATTTCTCAACTGACTCTCCAGGCCGCGCGTCATGCTGTCTCCCAATAGCACACCCCCTGACTGTGTCTCCGCATCGTAGCTGATACCAACCATATCAAAGACCTGTATTGAATTATCTAACGCCTAGACATTGTGTTTTACTTGCAGTGCAAGGATTGAAACAATAGATCTAGGCCTCTTCTAGCAAACCAGTGCTGGAAAAATCGTCGGTCTGGTCCAGAAACCTTGCCAGCGTGATGGCCTCTTCGGGTGGTATTGAGCGTAACACCTGCTCTGTTTCACGATCTACCACCTTGATGATCGTGTGACCGCTCTCCCTGTCTACACTGAATTGCAGATCACGACCGGCGAACTGAGTATATTTATTTAGATCTTCAACGGCCTTTGTAACCTCGCCCTCGTCCACGGATGCTGCAGTTTTATCATTGACCGGTTTCGTTTGCTTATGGCCGGCACGAGGCGGGGCCTTTTGTTCCCGGCCAGATATCCCAGCTACCGCGGGAGCGGGTTGTGGATGAGAAATTGAAGAAGTTACCACAGGGCGGTTATTGATTTTACTAACCATAGTACACTCCTATCCAGGTGCTTCCTTGCTAATACTGCGGTAAACCCCGGGGAGAATCCCCGGAGTTCACCACAGACCTGGAACTAACTCACTTGGACATCAGTGTCCGGTGTGCCCTCCTGTTGCAACAAGACCAATACGTTCTGCAGCTGTGCTCGCCTGGGCAAGCACTGAAATACCGGCTTGCTGCAGGATCTGAGAACGCGGTGGAGTTGGCGGACTGGATGGCCAGTTCGCGCATGCGCTGCAACAGGTTGCTCATCCCCGCCAAGGCACCCTCGGCGATCTGGGCCAGGGATACACCATCATTGGCATTTCTCACGGCCTGATTTAGTCCTCAAACCTGAGCAGTCATACGATCGGAGATTGCCAAACCGGCCGCGTCATCCTTTGCGCTGTTGATACGTAGACCTGATGACAGCCGTTGCAGAGAGGTTGCAAGTGAGCTGTCAACGACAAGAGATTTGAATTGATGATTTGTGGCATTTCCAATACTCCTTTACTTGGTCTAGTCCTTGGCCGCGCATCGCACAGCTCAGGCTCGATGCTGGCAGTACATCATCACCGCGCTTATCCAGAGCTATCGGCGGTTGATTTGCAGAACTTTAATTATTCTGATTTTGGTTTTAAGTACTTGGAGGAGACCCATAAATTTATTGATTTATATGAGTTTATTAACAATAGCGCCACCATAAGAGGGTAACCCGCCTAGCGCTTACTCGGTAGTGCTCCAGTAGTGTTCATGGTTAAAAACCAACCACATTAAACTCTTTATCAATCGCCATAAATTTGGAATCGCTGTTTGTGGCTTAAACACATTAGAAGCACTACCCGAATACCATTAAAGAATCGCCTGCGCCTACCGATAAAGGTAAATAAGCACCACAGAGGAACAGGACAGGCCAAGATGCCAATTAAAGTAGGTCATACCCCCCCCCAACAGGTTCTATTGCGGGGCTGGGTAGACAATTCCAGACTGCAACCAGATGAAGTCACATCAGGTCAGCGAAGCAATGCAACTCCTTCCTCGGGAGAAAGACTAACGCTGACTAAGACAGCGTCCAATCTGGTCGGACTCCTGAAAACGGTAGAGAGCGTCCTGATAGTCGATACCCATCACGTGGAAAAGATCAGAACCGCCCTGAATGATGGCAGCTACGAAATCAATTTCAATAACGTGGCCCAGAAGTTAATCAACTTCGAGCACAATCTCTAGTATTAAATTCCCGTGACAGACAAACACCGGAGAACAAGCTCTACAACCCATCCGGCCAGGAAATTGCTAGCCATCAGTTCCGTTCCCTGGCAATGATTTAACATCCTTTCAGTAACTTGCAGGAAGGTAATGTATTGATATCCAGCCAATATGGATATGCACTTGTAAAAACTAGGACAGTTATGACACGACAACTATTCACCTATAAAAAGGTTCGGATATCATGCTCTATCAACTCCCTGACAAACTGCTTAACAAGCTCTCACCGATAAATCAGCTGAGCTCATCCGGGAGGGAGAAACTCGGTGAGAAGGCCCATATCACTCAAGTCAAATCGGGGCAAATGCTCTCCTCAGAAAACCTGAACCAGTGGTATATCTATTTAGTCAAAGGGCGCATCCAATTGAAGGCCGATGGTACACCCTCTACGACGCTTGAAGCGGGCTCCAAGAATGTCTTTGAACCTCTATTCAACGATGGTCAAGCACACATTCTAGCTCTTGCTCAAGAGCCTTGTCATATCCTGCGTTTTGAAAAACAGTTGTTCAACACCCTATTGGATAAGGAACGCGAATTAAATAACTTCCCTAACGTTAAATACTGAAAGGAACAGCTGTGTAATTCCACTGAGGCAGGACATCATCAAATACGATCCGCATGGTTTCTTTGAAACCCTCAGAATACTTCCTTCCTGTTTCATAAACTTTGTCAATGATATTGGCTTTTACCCGTAGGCCGGTCTTGGTTTTTGTTATTCCTATGAGCTCTTTGACGATCTCGTGGCTTTTTAGAATAACGCCTGTTAACGATCGAGTAATATGGGGGAACAAGCGATGTTCAACCGGGTTCCATTTTGAAGCATAGGGCGGATAGTGAGCCACGCGAATCTCGATGCTCGCCGGTGCTCAGGCGCTTTTGCGCTTTACGCTTCACATAACCATGCTTTTTCAACAGCTGCTTCACCACCGGCTTACTGATCCTAACCCTTTCAGCGCTCATATGATCGATAATCTCCTGATACGTCAGATTCGTCCAGCGAACCTGCTATTGCATCGGATCCCCGGCCGTAGAACACCCAGTGCTCACCGCCCCTGGTGGTAAGGTATTTGTTGTGTATCCAGTCCATGGACTTGTTCGGGTGCCGCCGTTTGGCCCACTTCAAGATCATGCCGCCGACTCTCCAGTCGACTTTGGAGAACACTTTCTTGCTGCAAACGTGCCGGTGGTAGTTTGCCCAACCCCGCAGTACTGGATTCAACTCCCGCACGACGTTCACCGTCTTGCTGGAGACCTTCTTCTTGAAGATCGCCTTGGCTTTGCTGAGTACACTCTTTACGGTGGGTTTCGAGGGCTTGATGAGGAGCTTTTCTTTCCCCTCTTGTCCGTACTTGCGTACGTTGTGCCCCAAAAAGTCAACACCTTCGCGGATGTGCGTGAGGCGGGTCTTCTCCTTCGAGAGTTGCAGTACTCGCTCCGCCAGAAATGCTTTGATAAACGGCACAACGACCTGCTCTAGAAACTCCCGTGACGCTCCTGTCACAATAAAATTATCCGCGTACCGCACCAGATTGATCTTCCTCTTCGGAAAACATTTTCTCAACGCCTTACCCGGGTGAGGTTCCCAGGAGGAAACTCTTCTCACGATTCGTTTCCCGCGCGCTTAAGCCCTCAGCACGCTCTGGCGTATCGCCATCTCGGAATGATAAAATCCCACAGGAGATGAAATACCGCAGGCTCTCTATGCAGCGGTTGCTGAGGTGCTCGCCTATGTATACGACCGCAGCGGGAAAACAGTAATCCACAAAAAAGCATAACGCTATTGATAAGGCTGAATATCCATCTGCTGCATCACTCCTACTTCTTCAGAATTCACATCGATTACGGCTACCACCTCATTTCCATTTCCCCTGAATTCAAGGTGATCAAAACTTAGCATGCGTGCCATAGCAATGCCTCTGCCGTGACTGTCAAAAACGCGTTCTGGTACTAAGTCCGCATAAGGTTTCCAGTCAAATCCCGCTCCCTGATCGGTAATAGTAATCCTGATTTCACCATTGCCTCGCATGTAACTTACTTCTACCTCTTTATGAACATTCTCAGGCAAGACCATACGCCGTTGCACTTCGGCCTCCCAATCTCCCGTTTTATTAAGCTTGCTTTTCTCATTGTAGGTTATACCAAGATTGCCATGTTCTACAGCATTGATCATCAGCTCTAACAAGCCCGTTACAATACGAGTTGGTTCCGGGCAGGCGTTCGCCAACACGGAAGCCAAGTCTCTTCCTTGCTCCAGAGTTCGGAAAAGAAAACGACTTGACTGCATTAACCCCAAGGTACTGGAATGTTTTTTTACTTCTTTTTGTACCAGCTGATAACGGGTCCGGTCGTCCAGTGCCGTCTGCACCACAGACCTCAGCATGTTCCCTTCAAACGGTTTAGTCAGATAATAAAAGGCGCCTGCCTTCAGACCTTCGACGATATCCTGGTTAGCTGCCCGTGCGGTCTGTAGGACGACCTGAGCGTTACGTAATACGGCATGGGCCTGCATCCTTTCGAGCACCTCCATACCATCCAACCCTGGCATCATACGATCCAACAGGACGACATCGAATATCTCAGGATCCCGCTGTAGCATGCACCAGGCCTCATCACCATCTGAGGACCTGAGAATATCGTAGTTTTCTTCCTCTAGATACTCCTCTATGATATCCAGATTGAAGGTTTCATCATCGACGATAAGGATTGTCGGTTTAGACTTTTGCATAAGGGTGTTCCTTGAGTGCCCCGTCGTACTTCAACTCTATGCGAACGAATAAGCAATTCTACCGAGCAACATATTTCAGAGGCTGAATCGGCAGTTTAAAACTTATCAATGCTCCTCCTTCTGGGTGATTCTCTGCCCAAATTACTCCGCCATGTCCTTCGATGATCTCCCGACAGATCGCCAGACCCAGGCCCGTACCAACGGAGCTTGTTTTGGTCTTGCTACTCTGCACAAACTTATCAAAAACCTGTTCCAACTCCTGTTCGGGAATCCCTATCCCTTCATCCCGGATCCTTACCCTAAGTGCCGGCACCGTTCTCTTATCAGACTTGCGGCGCCCGGCCGGCATATTTGAGGAACTAAAGTCCACCGTGATCATACCCCCTGCAGGACTGAACTTTATGGCATTAGACAGTAAATTACTCACTACCTGAATCAGCTTGTCGTAATCCATACAGGCCTTAGTGGAACATTGCGGTGAGACGACATTCATTTTCATACTGCATTGGTTTATCAACGCCTCCTGTTCCGAGATCACGCGATCCACGACGGTTTTAAGCTCTCCTTCTCGTATGTCATATTCAACACGCCCCGCCTCAAGTTTAGATAGGTCTAAAAGATCGTTGAGTAGCGTTAATAGGCGCCTTCCACTCTCATGTATGCGAGAGAAATATAGTTCAATTTTCTCTGGGCTTGCCTTGCTATATTTCTTCAAGCCAAGATCGGCAAAGCTCAGAATAGCGTGCATCGGTGTACGCAATTCATGTGACATATTAGCAAGGAATGCCGATTTCGCCCGATCTGCATGCTCCGCTCGCTCTTTGGCCTGTCGTAGCTCACAAGTACGTTCATCGATTAACTCTTTCAGATGCTCACACAGCGGAGATCTCTGCGTACCGCCAGATGGATTCCGGCCCATGCTATTCAAGCACAAACATTTTCTGAAAATTAGCGATCTCAAGGACCTTACGCACGTCCTCAGTGGGTTTTACGATAATCACTTTCGCTTTGTCATTGCCGGCATGTTCGCGTAACAGAAGAAGCATACCCAAGGCAGAGCTGTCGATATACTGCGTCTTACTCATATCGACTCGGTATTCAACACCCGGCCCCGGAAGGTCACGGTAGGCACTGCGAAAGGCTTGGTGGGCGCTAAAATCAAACCGCCCATTGATGGAAATCACGACCTGCTTGTTATCCTGACTGACATATTGATTAATATTCACATGTATTCTCCCGTTTGGAACGACTGGGGATAAGGAACGCGAACGAAATAAGTTACCCAACCGGCGTCGCATGATCGTTCGTATTAAAGGCGCGACATCAGGCGTATAGCCCAGCTATGTAACTGTTGACGCAACGATGAAGACGGACGATAAGTCAAGTCAGTTGGGGAAATGTGTCGGTAGCATTCCTAAAGGACTTGGCGTAGCGAATACTCGATACAGCGTTATTGAGGAGCTCCGTGTACCGCTATGATCAACTCGGCTTCCCCTTGGCTGAGACCGCAAGCGGCTATGAGATCATGCACCGCCGCCCCCCTTTTTACCATCGTAATTGCATGATTGTAAGGGATTGCTTGAGGTTCTCGTAGATCGAGCTGTCTCAATCGGGTGCGTATGGTTTTGAGCTGAACCTCGATAAGTTTACGGTTCTCACGTTCCTCCTGAAGTTCCAGATTTATCCTAGTTACAGCGTTCTGCAGAGAACGAAACATTGATTCCTGCTGCGGTTGAAACTGATGGAGCCGCTTCACCCATAAGGCCAACAATACGACACCGATACAAACCAGCGCGGCCATTGCTAGACCCGATAAAGACCAGAGATTTTTTATAATGAATTCAAGGATCATGTTTATTCATCCACATGAGTATAAAGGCGTCTTTCAACATGGACGCTTTACATATTGATTGCGTTCTTAGGAATACTACCGACACACTTCCCCTGGAGTAATTTCAACCGGTCTCAATACCTCCTGAACCTGCATGACGACTATGCATAGGTCTCATCACCCAATATGAAGGAAACCCATTGCTTAATCTCGCCTGTACTCGCTTGGTCTTGAGAAGGGTTCATTTTGAATTACGCCTACTTGTTTTCCTGGGTTTCAGTGGGATGATTTTCTCGCGCTGCATCGCCTCTCGCCTTCATCGTATGGCCGTTATGGATAGGACACGATACACGCGGACACGTCAAAACATTGGCAATATCGTTCCAATATATAGAATTGCAGTTATCGTGCCATATGAAAATATGCGGCTAGCCACCCCAAAGACCGTATTCAAGAAAATGCAGAATGGCATCGACATCCAAAAGGGCGCTTTTTTCGCTGACGATGGTACCGGCCAGCCAGGGTCGCTTTCCCCGTTCAATTCGCCATTGGAGCTTCATCGGTTGCAATTCGATTCCCCCTTCGATCTTATCGCATGCAATCCCCCAGCTCATATCATTAAGTATCAGGACATGGTTAAACGCAGGACGAGAAGCCAATAACAAGGCCGTGCCTGGATGGTGGAATCACCAGCGGGGCAGCAGGGGCGAATCGAACTCCTTAAAGAGCGTATCACCACCCTTGAGCATGCGCTTTTGGCGAAAAAAAACCAAGTTCCCAGCAGAGTGAAATCGTCAGTATTGAGGAAGCCATGCAAACCCGCCTGGGTAGAGATAGAACTCATCAAAAATCCATAGTGGATTTATAAGCAGCTTCTCAGGCCCGCTCACGACCTCCGTCCGCAACCCACTCTTGTATGCGAGCACGAAGCCGGATCAGCGCCTGACTATGTATCTGACAAACACGCGACTCAGTGACTCCCAGCACCTCACCTATCTCTCTAAGATTGAGTTCCTCATCGTAGTATAAGGCCATAACCAATCGTTCTTTTTTAGGTAAACGGTCAATAGTTGCCGCCAAGGCTTCTCTGAACCTAGCCCGCTCCAGTTCATCATACGGATTACTGCCAGCCCCATTGTGCTCTTCACCTGAATTAAAAATATCCTCTATGGCCAGAACACGACCTACTGATACCTCGCGCAGCAGCCGATAATAGTCATCGACCCCTAAGTCCATCTCATGTGCGACTTCCGCATCACGGGCTGACCGTTGCTCCCGGCATTCGATCTCCTGTATGGCATCAGCAAGCTGGCGGGTTTTACGATGCACCGAGCGCGGCACCCAATCCGTTTTCCTCAATTCGTCCAGCATTGCACCACGTATACGAATACCGGCATAGGTCTGAAAACTCGCACCTTGCGAGGGATCATAATTACGCGCCGCTTCAAGCAAGCCGATAATCCCCACCTGTAGCAAATCGTCGACCTGCACGCTGGGCGGTAGGCGGCAGACGAGATGATAAGCAATACGATTGATCAACGGGGCATGCTCCGTTACCAGTTGATCGGTATCGATAGCTGATGTTCTCGAATACGCGGTGACTGAAGTCATACGAGATACTCCCTAAAGCTCCTAGAACCTTCAGACAATCTTTCCACAAAGCGTCCTAACTGGCCTCTTACGCCTTCGGGTAACGGCCACGCTGCAGCTGTTACCGCCATTTTTCTAAAGGCCCTCGCCGCGGGGCAGCCCGGAAAAGACTGAACAACCGCATTTTGACGCTGCACGGCTTTGCGTAAAAAAGGATCGTATGGAATTGTTCCCATAAAATGCAGTGTAACGCCTAGAAATCGTTGACAGACCTTAGCAAGTTTGTGATAAAGGATTCGGCCTTCATGGAGATGCTGCACCATATTTGACACCACATGAAATCTGAATAAATCGCCGTTTTGACTGAGTACCTTAATCAAGGCATAGGCGTCAGTAATAGAAGCCGGTTCATCACAAACAACCACGATAATCTCATGGGCAGCGCGACTGAAATTGATAACACTATCGCTGACACCAGCGGCAATATCGATCACCAGCACATCAAAATCAATGCTCAGTTCAGTAAAGGCCTGGGTTATTTTATGGTAATCACTTGGGCTGGGATTGGCCATGCGCTCAATCCCAGAGGAGGCGGGAATGACATTGAGCCCCGCGGGTCCCCGGATAATGGTCTGTTCGAGCGTATACTGACCATCCAATACATGAGACAGGTTAGCCCTCGATTGTAGACCAAGCAACACATCTACATTTGCCAGCCCCATGTCGGCATCAAGCAATATCACCTCTTTACCGATTGCCGACATGGCAACGGATAGATTTATCGAGACATTGGTCTTGCCTACCCCCCCCTTGCCACTGGCCACCGCCATAACCTGGACCGGACGGTGCTGTAACATACGCCGCAATCCGGCAGCCTGATCAGTCACGATGTCGGACTTAGACACTGAGTCCTACCTCCCGCGTTTTTCGGGTACGCATAGGCCAAACAGGCGACCCTTCATCGACATTCTCGTTAAATCTTTTTGCCAATGACACAGCCCGGGTCAGCAGATTATTAACTCGCGCAGGATGCAAGTCCTCGGGCACTCTTTGTCCATCCGACACATACACCAAGGGCAAACCGTGGCGGATGATTACCGATAAAGCATCCCCCAGGTTTACAGCCTCATCCAACTTGGTCAAAATACATCCCTTAAGCCCCATAATACCGAAGGTCCGGACAACCTCGTCGAGGGCGCTGCGCTGAGTATTCGATGCCATCGTCAGATAGGTGGTAATCGAAGATATCTTGGAATAGAGTTGAAAGCGCTTTTTATTGCGAGGATCCCGGGGACCGAATCCCGCGGTGTCTATCAGAATCAGTTTCTTGTCCGCCAACCCGTCCAGCACCATATTCAACTCATCGAGACGGGTCGTAATCACCGGTACGCTCAGAATCTGACCATAGGTCTGAAGTTGTTTCTGAGCACCTATACGGAAGGTATCGACATTGACCATGGCGACCTGATCACGACCATGACGCAGAACGAAAAGCGCGGCGAGTTTGGCCAGGGTGGTGGTCTTACCCACCCCAGTAGGCCCAACCAATGCGATCGTACCTCCCTGCTCAATAATACTGTCTTGAGATATAGGTATTTTTTTTGCAACCCGGTAAAGTGCCTCGCGCCATGACTTCACGGGATCATTGATCTCCTGTACGGCATCGGCGAGTTCTCGAGACAAGCTTGGACTAAATCCGAGTCGATTAAGCCGTTCGACATGTTGCGCTCGAACCGGCTGATTACGCGAATAGTCGCCCCAAGCCAACCCGGAAAGTTGCTCGCGCAGTAATCCCTTCATGGCGGCAAGATCTTGTTGCAATGCCTTCAGTGCCGGGTCTTGTGTTTTTGAATCCAAGGCCTCAGGCCTACTGGCCCCGGTGGAAGCTTGCACCACCTGAGGCTTGACAGCCTCAGGCGGCGGCGTTGGTAATTGTTCGGATACCGCATGATTTTCAAGGCGATCTTGAGATTGCCGGTCTGAGTGCTCGGATATTTTCGTAATGGGTTCCGCAGCCCGGGAGGGACGATTTTTTTCGGCCGTATAGACCATTTCCGAGACCAGTCTCTGATCATAGTCCATGGCGGAAATGATCTCTATTCCGCCGTTTACCGTGCGACTGGATAGAATAACGGCCTCTGGCCCTTGCTCAGTGCGCACCATGCGTATGGCTTGGCGCATGTCAGCGGCAAAGAATCGTTTTATTCTCATTCCGAAGTTCCCTTTAGATATTCAACAGAGGCAAAGAGCGTGATTGCAGACTCGGGGCTACGCTGCCGTTTTCCCGATCTGGCGCCCGCCCATCCTGGGGCCCTCAACATCGAATTGTCCTTTCTCAGCCTTCCCGGCCGAGGGTTGCAACTACTTTTACCTGTGTATTATCAGGAATCTCGTTATAGGCCAGTACATGAAGGCTGCGATTCGCAGCACGCAGCCAGCGCGAAAGCCAGGGTCTTAGGGGGGGAGAGACTACTAGAACGGCGGGTCGTCCTTCTATCTCCTGGCGACCAACTATTTCCGATACTGATTTTTGTAGCTGCCCTGCCAATCCCGGCTCGATTACTGGCCCCGCTCCTGAATTGCCTTGTACTGTTTTAAGCAATATCTGTTCCATAGATGGGTCCAGAGTAAATACCGACAATCCCGAGGCTAGGCCATTTATTTTTTGCACGATTGAACGTGATAAAGACACCCGCAAGGTAGAAGAAAGCTCGTCCGGATCTTGACACTTGGGCGCACGCTCTGCCAATGTTTCGGCAATCGTACGCATGTCTCTAATGGGAACCTGTTCACGGAGCAGATTTTGCAATACCTTGACGATGGCCCCCAGCGACAAGGTATCAGGCACCAGATTCTCGACCAGCTTGGGTGAATTCTTGGCTAAGACGTCTAATAGATGCTGTACCTCTTCATGCCCAATCAGTTCATGGGCGTGCGACTGAAGGATATGGCTCAGGTGAGTAGCAACTACGGTGCTCGCATCCACTACCGTGTAACCCGTGGTCTGGGCCTGCTCGCGATCATTGGCATCGATCCAGATCGCCTCCAAACCGAAGGAAGGATCTTTGGTCTTGATCCCTTCAAGCTCACCAAATACCTTACCGGGATTGATCGCCAGTTCTCGATCAGGATAGATCTCCGCTTCGGCGACCGGAACCCCCATCAAGGTTATACGATAGGTGTTAGGTGAGAGCTCGAGATTATCCCGTATATGTACGGGTTGAATAAGAAATCCAAGCTCCTGGGAAATTTTTTTCCTCACCCCTTTGATACGTGGCATGAGCTGCCCCCCCTGATTCTTGTCTACCAGCGGTATCAACCGATATCCCACTTCGAGTCCCGCAAGATCGACTGAACTCACATCGTCCCAACTGAGCTCAGCGGGCTCAGTCACTTGTTCCTGAGCCTGTCCCTTAGTGTCTTCAGACACTGTCTCTTGCTGACGGTGAGATACCATGAATGAGGCAGCTGCGAACATCGAGGCCAGTAATAGAAAAACCATGTTCGGCATGCCAGGGACCAGTCCCAGTGATCCCACGATACCGGCAGTCACCAGCAAGGCCTTGGAATTGCCAAATAATTGCTGTATTACCTGCTCCCCCATGTCCTGGGCCGTGGACACCCGAGTGACAATAATGGCCGCTGATGTGGATAACACCAGGGAAGGAATTTGGGCGACCAGCCCATCACCGATAGTCAACAGAGAATAGTTGTGAACGGCCTGCGAGAAGGTCAGTCCATGCTGCAGCAGCCCCACCCCCAGACCACCGAGGATATTTATAAATAAAATTAAAATCCCCGCTACGGCGTCACCCCGCACAAACTTACTGGCACCATCCATGGCCCCGTAAAAATCCGCCTCTCTGCTGATATCATCACGACGCAGCCTGGCATCTTCTTGAGTGATGACTCCAGCATTGAGATCGGCATCTATCGCCATCTGTTTGCCCGGCATGGCATCGAGTGTGAAACGTGCGGAGACCTCTGAGATGCGCCCCGCCCCCTTAGTGACGACCACAAAATTAATCAATACCAGGATGGCAAACACCACCAGACCTACGGCGTAGTTTCCACCAACGACAAATTCACCAAAGGCCTGGATGACCTTGCCCGCCGCCCCCGTGCCCGCATGTCCCTCTAGCAACACCACGCGCGTAGATGCTACGTTCAGCGCCAATCTCAACAGGGTCGCCACCAACAATACGGTCGGAAATACACTGAAATCCAGCGGTCTTCGCGCGTATACCGTAACCAGCAAAACCACCAACGCCAGTGAAATATTGAAAGTAAACAATATATCCAGCATTAGTGGCGGCAGCGGTACCACCATCATCGCCAACATCGCCGCGAGCAGTATAGGCGTGCCCAAACCGTTGCGACTCAGTGCACGAACATGATTCATCACCGCGGCTGTGCTCATTATTTCCCTTCTCCATTCATCCCTTATCGAGATACCCATGACAGATGGGTTTTCGGGTGCACAGAGTGCATTGGATTTATCGCAGAGCAAGGCAGAATACGTAAGGCATAGTTTATTCTATGGTTTTCGTGTTCTAACGCGGCTATGCGGTAAAGGCGATGTGCTATGTGTTCTGAAAACTCATTTGTCATGGGTATACCCATCCGGTACAGGCAAATCTGCTGGAGGCCGGGGCCGCGGTTTACCCGGAACTGTTACGTTTCTGAGCTGATACACATAGGCCAGCACCTGCGCGACTGCGACATACAGGTCAGAGGGGATTTCCTGATCTAACTCCGCGCTGTGAAAAAGGGCCCGAGCAAGCGGGGGGGCCGTAAACACTAAAACACCGTTTTGCTCAGCGAGTTCACGAATGCGAGCGGCCACTAGATCACCTCCCTTGGCAATGACCTTAGGGGCACTCATTCGCTCGCCAAACTTAAGGCCAACAGCAAAATGAGTAGGGTTGACGATGATCACATCGGCCTTGGGCACTTCTTCCATCATGCGCCGTTGAGCCATTTCACGCTGCAAGTTGCGTATGCGCTGCTTAACCTCCGGGCGCCCCTCGGTCTCTTTCGACTCATCCTTTATCTCTTGCCGGGTCATTTTCAACTGGCGATGATGCTCCCAAAGTTGAAACGGCACATCGATCAGGGCGATAATGACCAGCACTGTACTGAGTCCAAGAAAGGTCCACGTCAGCAACTTACCGGCATGACTCAATCCCTGTAGCAATGGCTCACTACCCAGGGCGAGTAATTCCCCGAAAAACTGCCAGATAACGATTCCGGACACCCCGGCGAGCAACACGAATTTAGCCAGTGTTTTACCCAGCTCCATCAGCCCCCGCCAGGCGAAAATCCGTCCCAGCCCCTTGATGGGATCGAGTTTTGACCATTTAAAACCGAGCGCCTTGACGCTGAATGACCATCCCCCCATTAGCGCGGGTGCGAGTAATACCGCGATGAACAGCACTCCAAAAAGGGGGCCAAGTATCAGCAAGGCATCTAATACGGTACCCGCCAGCACTTGCGGCAATGCGTGGATGTCAGACAACACGAGGCGATCTATGGTAAGGCTGCGCTGCATCAGCGACATGATCTGTCTTATCAGACCATCCCCCATAATCAGCAGGCTTGCGGACCCCGCCACCAAAACCAGCATGGTGTTCAATTCTCGCGAACGGGGAACCTGACCCTGTTCACGCGCTTCTTTTTGTCGTTTAGGGGTTGCCTGTTCGGTTCGTTCCTGACTACTGTCCTGCTCCGCCATTTCGCTATCGACCCAAGATTTGGCTCATCAGCTCATAACCCTCGGTAAGTAATCGGGACACCTGGGGCTCAAGTGCAGGGACACTGAAGAGGATGAAAATAAAACCCAGCATAAGGGTCATTGGAAATCCAACGGCAAAAATATTCAGTTGAGGGGCCGTACGGGTCATCATGCTAAAGGCCAAATTCACCATTAACAACGAAATCAGAGCCGGCAATGCTACCAGCACAGCCCCTGAAAACATGGCACTGGCCCATGCCACTATTTGCCAGACACCTTCAACACCTACTCCATGCACGCCAATGGGCAGGGTTTGAAAGCTCTCCATTATCATAACGATCAATGATAGATGCCCATTTAAGGCAAGAAAAATAAGAGTGACTAAGACCACGTAATAAGAACTCAATACTGGTATCTGAACACCATTTTGTGGATCGATCATCGAAGCAAAACCAAGGCCCATGCTCATGGAAACAACCTCACCGGCCAGGGCAAAGGCAGAGAAGATAAGTTGCAAAATAAATCCCATACCCAAGCCAATCAGTACCTGATGCGCGCTTATTAACAACCCTTCCGGGCTAAGCGGCTCCAGGGCAGGCACCGACAATATCATGGGCTCAATCATCAGCGAGAGCAATAAACTAAGGAGCAGACGCACCTTCAAGGGCATCATTCGAGATGCAAAAATAGGCGCTGAAATAAACATTGCACTGATACGCAGAAAGGGCCATAAGAAACTTCCTACCCAGGCATTGATTTCGGTGATGCTCAGCTCCACGGCGTGTCACACCTATGAACTCATCGGCTACGGGGGGTTTCAGAAATGTTCTGATCAACCTATCAATTCAGGAATGCGCAGATACAGTCTTTCAGTAAAATCCATGATCAATTGAAGCATCCATATCCCGGATACCGCCAAGGCAATCGCTATTCCTAAAAGTTTTGGAATGAAACTCATGGTCATTTCTTGTATCTGCGTAGCGGCCTGCAACATCCCTATCACGAGTCCAACGCCGAGCGCCGTCAGCAACACGGGTGCTGCTAACATTGCAGTAATCTTTAATGCCTCCTGACCAATCTCGATGACGACATCCGGTGTCATATCATTTCTCTCCGCTAGACATACTTCAACCTAGATCTAGGTTAAAATTACTGTTCATTAAAAAAAACTGGATGCCAAACTGCCCATGATCAAGGCCCAACCGTCCACTAGCACAAACAACATGATCTTGAAGGGTAAAGATATTATCAGTGGCGAAAGCATTACCATTCCCATGGACATCAATACGCTAGCCACTACCAGATCAATCACCAGAAACGGTATTAGGATAAGGAAGCCAATCTGAAATGCCGTTTTCAGCTCACTAGTCAAAAAAGCGGGCAGTAATAATGAAGTAGGTACTTCGTCCGGAGAATTTATCAACTCCCCTCCCGATATATCTAGAAACACTTTGAGATCGGACTCGCGCGTCTGCCCCAGCATGAATCCACGAAATGGATCGAATACCTGCTTGATTGCCTGTTTAGCTTCGATTTCCTCCTGCAGATAGGGCTGAACCGCCTGCACATAAGCACGCTCGAGTACGGGCGCCATAACAAATAGTGTTAAAAAAAGCGCCAACCCAATAAGGATCTGGTTCGAAGGAGTTTGTGAGGTACCCAAGCCTTGGCGCAGAAGAGCTAGCACAATAATGATGCGCGTAAACGACGTCATCGTCATTAGAACTGCAGGCAATAGGCTCAGCACCGTCATCAGCGCGAGCACTTGGAGAGTTACCGAATAACTCTCACCACCGTTTTCCGTAGGGGTTACCGTCAACAGAGTCATATCCGGCTGCGCCCAGACCGAACTACTGAACAATAAGACTAGCGATGTGAAAAGAAAGTGTGTTAGCCGATTACAACCGGATCGCTGAGGGACATGCTGTGCGTATCCATTTTTAAAACTTAGAGCAAGTATTTTTGTCCTGCCTGTTCTCATGGATTATATCCCTACGCTATAGTCATCGTAGCTATTCCATATAATACCTAGGGCCTGCAAGTGATCCCACTCACATAGCACAACCTATTGATCCGTATAGCGATATTTGCTCCCTCAGCAATCACAACACGGATTGCACTCGGTCTCAAATTCACTCTACAAATCAATATATTACACTCTGTAAGCACGATCATTTGCAGGATCTAGGTAATAAAAAGAATGATGTCATTATTTTACATCATCGCGCATAACACCCTTTTTTATTGCGTTAGAGAGTGTATTAGTAAACACTCCATGTTTCCCGCCCTTTGAGACAGCCGTTTCATTATGCAAAGGTTTGTCCAAGACATATAAGGTTTGTATCCTTCCGGGAGTGACCCCAAGCAATAACTGCGTATCTCCGACTTGGACTAATATAATCCGCTCTCGCCCCCCGAGAGATAATCCACCAAGCGTTTTCAATGTGCCGCCAATTGAAGATTGAAAACGGTTAAACCGGCGCAAAATCCATACCAAAGCGACTACCGCCGATAACACAACGATAAGTCCGAGACTGTACTGAACCAGATAACCCGCACCCATGGGCTGAAGTGTACCGGCAGCAACTGAACCTGGCTTAATCACCTCACTTGCTTGTATAGATAAAGGAATCCCTAACAGGGACCACAGTAAGCTTTTTGTTAATACCCGCAATTTGGCCCGCATTCCTTTGAACCCGAATCTCTGATCATGGAACGAGAAGTTTGAGTTGTAATTTGGAATCACAAGAAATAATCTAATCGACAAGCAGCATGATTTAGAAACCTGTCGACCCGTAAGGTGCAGAGCAGGATGGGTGTAATCCGCCTACCGCTCTTAGTACACTCAATTCATTATTCCAATCTACACGATATGAGTCATCTGACAGGATTAACAGGATTTTCCAGGATTTACAGGCTCCTTGTACCTTCTAAATTTCCTACGCACCATCACGCTCCTGCCGAAATTGATGAGCAAACCTGTATCCATGCCCGTTGCGACTAGGTAGTTCACCAATTGAACTTCGTGATTTCGGGACAATGTCTCGACAGCCTTGAGTTCACAGATGATAAGCTCCTCTATAAGTAAGTCGGCAATGTATTCACCCACTACCTGATCCCGATAGCGCACTGTAAGTGGCGCCTGCCTTCGGAACTTTAATGCTTGACGCTCCATTTCTATTGCCATCGCATTCTCGTACACCTTCTCAAGAAAGCCCGCACCTAAGGTATTGTGCACCTTGTAAGCACATGCAATGATCTTTTCGGTCAGCTCCTTGTCACGCAACTCCATGAGTTATTCTTGTCAATCCTGAATAATCTTGTTAATCCTGTCTCTTTTCGATCTTGCCATGCGTATCCGCGCTCGACAGGTTACATCCGGGCAGGATTCAGCATGCGTTTGAAAAATATGGGTCGAGGCTATTTGAGGTTTTTTAACCTCTCGGTTGGGCTAATAACGTCAACCAGGCGAATACCATATTTCTCGTTCACCATGACGACCTCTCCATGGGCAATCAGCATACCATTGACCAGCACGTCAAGTGATTCACCCGCCAGGCGATCTAACTCCACGACCGAGCCCTGATTGAGCTGCATAAGATTACGAATTGCGATCTTGGTTCTGCCGATTTCCAAGGATATGGTTACGGGAATATCTAAGATCATCTCAAGATTAGCATTTTCATCAGACGGCTTTGCTGGCGACTCGTCCTCCAAGTTCTGAAATTCGGCGGATTGATAATCTCCAGTGCCCTGATCTTCTGCCTGTTGCTCGTTGGTCTGCTGTTTTTGCTCAGCTAGAGCATCGGCCCATGCATCATCCGCAGCGCCATCGTCCTCAGCCCTGGCATCCTCATCAATCTTCTGCGTATCACTGCTATCTTGTGTCATATTGCGTTTTGCTTCGGGCTAGGAGCCGGTCGGACTTAGGACGATCTACTGCGGAAAAGCCGGACTTGGACAGATTTCCAGATCCTTTTCGTTACACGCGACCGCTATTCGCCTCGAACTGTCTTTTCCTCGCTACGATCGCCTAAGTCCGACCGGCTCCTAGCCACTATTGAACCCGTAAATAATAATTTCCAGGTATGATTCAGTAAGAACTCGAACGATTAAGGAGGGCTGCTGGTTTAACAATCTTCAAGGCATTCACGCCGTTAGAGATGCCGAACTTCGCTAAAAAGATAGCCAAACCTTCAACTCGAAGGATAGTCAGCTCGGGAATATCGATGGGAATGACATCACCTTTCTTAAGACTCAACACATCATTTAAACTGATCTGCGTCTGAGCAAGGGAGCTATCCACGCTGACCTCAGCCCGCTTCATTTCATCTTTTAATGCCTTCGTCCAGCGCTGATCCACCTCAGAACGGTCACTCTGAATTCCAGCCCCAAGTAGATCGCGGATGGGCTCAAGCATCGAATAGGGCATGGTCACATGGAGGTCCCCACCACCACCTTCCAGCTCAATATGGAATGATGAGACGACAACCACCTCGGTAGGACTTACGATATTGGCGAACTGAGGATTAACCTCCGAACTCACATAATGGAACTCCAGATCCGTGACCGGGGTCCACGCCTTCTTGAGATCAGTAAATGCGTAATCCAGCATCATTTGCACAACCCGCATTTCCGTAGCTGTAAACTCGCGTCCCTCTATCTTGGCATGAAAACGACCATCGCCACCGAAGAAGTTATCCACTATTGAAAATACTAATCTTGAATCTACATTGAAAAGGGCCGTTCCCCTCAATGGATTCACCTTGACCATATTTAAACTGGTCGGCACGAACAGATTGCGCACATACTCTCCGAATTTGAACATCTGTACATTACCTACTTCAATCCGCGGAGCACGCCTCAACATATTAAATAGGCTGATACGGAAATGACGCGCGAATCGCTCATTGATCATCTCCAGGGTGGGCAATCCGCCTCGAACGATACGGTCTTGACTGGTGAAATCGTAATTTTGAACTGTGCCGTCAGGTACATCCTTTTCGTCGAGTTCTAAATCGCCATTGTCCACACCATGGATCAATGCATCGATTTCGTCCTGAGACAGGATATCGTTGGTAGACATGATTATTACTGCATTACAAAGCTGGTAAAGTACACCTGCTCGACACCCGCTTCACCCGTCTGCTCTTCGAGTACTTTACGCACCTCCGCCAGCACCTCCTCGCGCAGCTTTTCTTTACCTTCGCGACTGCGTAAGCCCTGTTCGACTTGTTCTGCAGGAGATTTATCGACCAGGAGAAAATAGCTCGCGGCACCTGTGGCTCCCACGAGCACAACAGCACCTAACACGATCAGTAGGCTTTTTTTCATACGGTGCTTAGAGCTTTGAGTTGGTTTTGTTAATGACGAATATGTGC
>JBDLIZ010000017.1:0-22905 GCA_039714615.1 Pseudomonadota bacterium
ATATGGACTAGAGACCGGGTACGAGGCATAAGACTGGGCCGGGGCGATGAGAGTATCAGCCTGCGCATTTCCGGCCCGGACATCGATCAATTGACTCGTTTGGGTAACGAGGTTGTCCATCGGCTACGAGCTGTCGATGGGCTGCGCAATCTGAAACATACCTACGAGGACTTCAGCGAACAGCTTGAGGTCGTGATAGACCGAGTGCGAGCGGCCGATCTCGATGTCACTCTGGAGGATATCGGTCGAGCCCTGCGCATCGCGGTAGAGGGACTGGTAGTCACGGATTTCATCGAAGATGATCGCCAGTACGACGTGCGTTTACGGTTGTCACCGCAAACGATAACAACGGGAGAGGACCTCGGCGATGTCATTGTCACTCGGCACCAGGATCAACCCATACGACTACGGGACCTCGCCGAGATACGCCTCAAACCCTCACCGACCAGCATCATGCGCGACCGGCAAGTGCGTACGGTGCAGATCAGCGCCTCGCTGCAGGACGGCTATGTCTTGGAGCCGATGATGGATGAGATCGGCAACCGACTGGATGGACTGGAACTCCCTGTGGGATACAGCCTCTATGATGACGGTGCGGCAACCGCGCTCAAGGAAGGACAACGACTGGGCAGTCTGCTCCTGGCGCTGGCCATCTTACTGGTGTTCGTCGTGATGGCCGTTCAATACGAATCACTGCGCAACCCCACGGTGATCCTGCTCAGTATTCCGTTTGCGGTGATCGGGGTGGCCGCGGGGCTTTGGTATAATGCATTGCCGCTTTCGATGCCGGTCTGGCTGGGGATGATCATGCTGGCAGGTATCGTGGTCAACAACGCCATCGTGCTGGTGGAACAGATAGAGATCGAACGCGAAAAAGGCCTGGAGATGATCAAGGCCATCGTCCATGCCGCCCGGTTACGACTACGCCCCATCCTGATGACGGCATTGACTACCGTCGTCGGCATGACCCCACTGGCCTTGGGGCTGGGCGAGGGATCGGAGATGCTACAACCGTTGGCGGTGGTAATTGTATGGGGACTGAGTTTCTCTACCCTGGTCACCCTACTAATCGTACCGTCGATTTATAGAATGCTGCACAGCAGCAGGTCCTGATTCATCAACATCGACTCAGGTTCATTGCCAAGACATGCACCCATGAATATTTTTTATCGTCCTTATTGAATATTTCTAATCCCCAGCTGTACAAATTATAAGCCGCCCATAACACCTCCAGCACCCACACGCCCTCTCGGCCGGTGGCTGATTTTTTACCCAGTTTATCCACAGTTTTTCATCAGCTTATCTGGCGGTTATATACAGGATATTGTGCTTGACTTAACATGAAAACACATTCTATAGTGGTTATAGCGAATTCAGAAACCAATTGAAAAACGATTTTCCCCCGATCTAAAAATCTGTATTAGGGGGCTGTGGATGGAATTTCGCACAGGAACATGGACGTTGCAATCGCAGGGGCCAACCAGGCCCATACTGACACAATCAACGCCTGTTCTTAAGAGGAAACCATGATGCAGACCGATGCAGCCAGTGGCGAAGGGCACTCGCAAAAGACCACTCAAACTCAAGAGGCCTACCCCACTTCCCAGGAAATCACCGACACTGCACCTGGGCAGTATCGCGTCATCAGACGTAACGGCAAGCTGACGGGTTTTGACAAAGAAAAGATCAAGGTCGCTGTGACCAAGGCCTTTCTCGCGGTGGAAGGCGGCAGCGCCGCAGCCTCCAAACGCATCCATGAAACCGTGGGTGGCTTGACCGACAAGGTCGTTTATGCCCTTACTCGCAGCCGCCCGGACGGAGGCACCTTCCATATCGAGGATATTCAGGATCAGGTGGAACTGGCGCTGATGCGTGAGGGTCACCACAAGGTGGCCAGGGCCTATGTCTTGTACCGAGAGGGGCGCGCCAAGGCCCGTGCCGAAGAACGAGCCCGCAAACTCGAAACCAGCGAGACAGCCGATCGGACCGTACTCCATGTCAGTACTGCTGAAGGCATTAACAAGCCCCTGGATCTTGACCGTCTCAGTAGGGTGGTCACCGAGGCCTGCCGCGAAACCCCTCACGTCGCTCCCCAACCGATCATCGACGAGACCCTGCGCAACCTATATGACGGTGTTCCGGAACAGGGGGTTGGCACCGCACTGACCATGAGTGCCCGCACCCTGATCGAAAAGGAACCCAACTACAGCTACGTCGCTGCCCGGCTGCTACTCGACAATCTGCGCCACGAGGCACTGAGTTTTGTCTATGGCTACTCAGCCGAGGCTACCCATACCGAAATGGCCGATCAGTACGCTGACTATTTTGCCCGTTATATCAAGCGTGCCGCCGAACTGGAATTGGTCGATGCGCGACTGGCCACCGAATATGACCTGGAGAGACTCGGCAAGGCCATCGCCCCGCAACGCGACCATCAATTCACCTACCTGGGCCTGCAAACCCTGTACGACCGCTATTTCATCCACCATCACGGAACCCGTTTCGAATTACCGCAGGCCTTTTTCATGCGCGTGGCCATGGGGCTGGCGACCAATGAGGTAGAACGCGAGGCACGCACCATCGAATTTTATCATCTGCTGTCCTGTTTCGACTTCATGAGTTCTACCCCGACCCTGTTCAATTCTGGCACCCTACGCCCACAACTCTCCTCCTGTTATCTGACCACCGTCCCGGATGATTTGCACGGTATCTTCGAGTCCATTAAGGACGATGCCATGTTGTCCAAGTTTGCCGGTGGCCTGGGCAATGACTGGTCACGAGTACGCGCCATGGGCTCACACATCAAGGGCACCAACGGCAAGTCACAGGGTATCGTGCCCTTTCTCAAGGTGGCCAATGACACCGCGGTGGCCGTTAATCAGGGCGGCAAGCGTAAAGGGGCGATGTGCGCCTATCTGGAAACCTGGCATCTGGATATCGAGGAATTCCTCGATCTTAGAAAGAATACCGGTGACGACCGGCGCCGCACCCACGACATGAATACCGCTAACTGGGTACCGGACCTGTTCATGAAACGGATCGAGGAACAACAGCAATGGACTCTGTTCTCGCCGGTCGAGACCTTGGATCTCCACGACCTTTACGGTCAAGAGTTCGAACGACGTTATACCGAGTATGAACAGCAGGCCGATCGCGGTGAGATCAAGAACTTCAAACGCTTACCGGCCATCGACCTGTGGCGCAAGATGCTGGGCATGCTCTACGAAACCGGCCACCCATGGCTGACCTTCA
Source organism: Pseudomonadota bacterium (assembly GCA_039714615.1). GTDB lineage: Bacteria > Pseudomonadota > Gammaproteobacteria > JAAEPA01 > JAAEPA01 > JAAEPA01. The sequence goes on from JBDLIZ010000017.1 coordinate 3,253, forward strand.
AAGACCCCTGCAACCTGCGCTCGCCGCAGACCCATCAGGGGGTGGTACATTCTTCGAATCTGTGCACCGAAATCACCCTCAATACCTCAGACGATGAGATCGCGGTGTGTAATCTAGGCTCGATCAATCTGGCCCGCCATGTCAACGAGCAAGGAATAATGATGGACAAATTGGAGCAGACCATCACCACCGCCCTCCGTATGCTCGACAATGTCATCGATTACAACTATTACAGCGTAGCCAAGGCACGGCGCGCCAATCTGCGTCACCGCCCTGTAGGGCTAGGATTGATGGGTTTTCAGGACGCGCTTTATAAACTGAGGATCCCCTATGCCAGCGAACAAGCGGTGGAGTTCGCCGATCGCTCGATGGAGGCTATCAGCTACTACACCATCAAGGCCTCCTGCGCCTTGGCCGAAGAACGAGGCCGCTATCCAAGTTTCGATGGCTCGCTATGGAGTCAGGGCATTATGCCGATCGATTCCATCGAGCGTCTGGAAAAGGCCCGAGGCGGATTCCTGAACATGGACCGTTCCAGCACCCTGGACTGGGACACCCTGCGCAATCAGGTGCAAGACTCGGGCTTGCGTAACTCCAATACCCTGGCGATTGCACCCACCGCCACCATTTCCAATATTTGCGGAGTGACCCAGAGCATCGAACCCACCTATCAAAATCTGTTCGTAAAATCGAATCTTTCCGGGGAATTCACCGTAGTCAATCCGCATCTGGTTGAGGATTTGCGCGAGCGTGACCTGTGGGACGAAGTCATGGTCAACGATCTGAAATACTTCGATGGCAGCGTACAGTCCATTGACCGCATCCCGGATGATCTTAAAGAGCTCTATGCCAATGCCTTTGAGATCGATCCGCGCTGGTTGGTAGAGGCGGCCTCCAGACGTCAGAAATGGATAGACCAGGCCCAATCACTCAATCTGTACATGGCCGAACCCTCGGGCAAGAAACTCGACAACCTCTACAAATTGGCCTGGGTAAAGGGATTGAAGACAACCTATTACCTGCGCTCAATGGGGGCCACCCATGTGGAAAAAAGCACCATGGCCGATGGTCGCGCTAGCAAACTCAATGCCGTACAAATCGAGCCATCCAATGGCAGCAATGGCAAAGACGCCCCAGCGGCCTGTTCCATCCTTGATCCAGAATGCGAGGCCTGTCAATGAACAAACATCAAATCAGCCGAATCGGCTTACCGCTATGCCAGGCACGCAAACGCGCCGCAAGGCATTGTCAGCTTGGTTCGGACACCCTTACCGATAATAGCGACGACACGCTGTCAAACGATAAACACGGAAAGGCGATCAACACCGAGCAGGGAATGCATTCAGGGGGAAAAGAGCTGTTTTCCTAACTGCCCAGACCGGCCACAAAAAATTTGCACGGCCGTACGGCAAATGATCTACAACCGATTGAAACAAAACCTCGGGAGAATATTCAAATGCTCAATTGGAACGACCCTCTGGCAGAGACCAAACCCAACTCCAGTCCTGTACCTACGGCAACACCGGCGATCCGCGCAGGGCAGGGCCTGCAGGAGATCGATAAATTAATGGCAACCGCCGGTCAGGCCCCTTCCGTCAACCCCGACCCGGGTACCGTCTCGGCCCTGAATACGCCAAGCGAACATGGAAACATCGGTCTAGAAAACATCGAGATGGGTGCGGCCCGCATTCAGGTGGACGACAAACAAATCATCAATTGCCGGGCGGACCTCAACCAGCTGGTACCGTTCAAATACAACTGGGCCTGGCAGAAATATCTCGACGCCTGCGCCAACCACTGGATGCCGCAAGAGATCAATATGAACGCGGACATCGCGCTGTGGAAGGACCCCAATGGCCTCACTGAGGACGAACGTACGGTAGTCAAACGCAACTTGGGGTTTTTTTCCACCGCAGACTCTCTAGTGGCCAACAATCTGGTGTTGGCTGTCTACCGGCACATCACCAACCCCGAATGTCGTCAGTATCTATTGCGCCAAGCCTTCGAAGAGGCCTTGCACACCCACTCCTATCAGTACTCCGTGGAATCTCTGGGTCTGGATGAAGGAGAGATCTTCAATATGTACCGAGAGTTGCCAGCCGTAGCGCGCAAGGCCGAATGGGCACTATCCTTCACTCAGTATCTCAGCGATCCAAACTTCCACACCGGAACGCCTGAGAATGATCAAAAATTACTGCGCGAATTGGTCGCCTTCTATGTAATCTTCGAAGGGATCTTCTTCTATGTCGGCTTTGTACAGATCCTTTCCATGGGCCGGCGCAACAAGATGACCGGCACGGCGGAGCAATTTCAATACATCCTGCGCGATGAATCTATGCACATGAATTTCGGTATCGATGTGATCAACCAGATCAAGCTCGAAAACCCACACCTGTGGAGCGAGAAATTCAAACAGGAATTGTGCGCCATGATTCGCGAAGCCGTTCAGCTGGAAACCCAATATGCCTATGACACCATGCCGAGAGGTATCCTGGGGCTGAATGCACCGATGTTTGAGGAATATCTCAAGTTCATCGCCAACCGTCGTTGCTTGCAAATCGGACTGTCCGAACAGTATCCCGGGGCAGGCAATCCATTTCCCTGGATGTCAGAGGTGCTTGACCTGAAAAAAGAAAAGAATTTTTTCGAGACCCGGGTAACCGAGTATCAGACCGGCGGGACCTTGAGCTGGGACTGAAGAATTCGGTAGCATTCCTTAGGAATGCTACCTAAATAACTTCCCCATCTGGCTTGCCTTATCAACCGTCTTCGGCGTTGCGACAACAGTTACATAGCCTAGGCTATGCGCCTGTTGTCGCGCCTTGAATACGAACGATCATTCGGCGCCAGTTAGGGAAGTTATTTCGTTCGCATTCCTTAGATCGTGCTAAACATCCCACTCCCGCATTGTGCGAGGGTGGGGACATTTCGAGCAACACTCAAACCAATTTTATTTTTTTATCACTCTTTCGGAAAGGATAGTTCAAAAAAGAGTGAATCCTCAAATCCGACGACCTGCAAATTTTGGTAGCCCAATAGCGAACCAATAGGTTAAATTTTTTACAATTCATAACCAAAATTTATAAAAACCTATATATAATAAAAAGAATTTGCGGCAGACTTTCGTCATTCTCTCGATAGACAGTAGGTTTCGATCATTCCATCATAAGGCGCCCATCAACCCATCATGACCGCCCGCGCACGTCAGACCGTTAAATCCTTCGAATTGAAGGGCGAAATGTCTATGTTAAGTGTTTTTCGGCTATTCGATACTGATCTCATAAACATTTCGGATCAGTTGGCTCATCAGGTAAGTCAGGCACCGGTTTTTTTTCAAAACATGCCGATCATCATCGACCTGCAGGCATTGTTCAATAGAGACGATCTCCCCAGTTTCTCTGTCTTGACCGATTTGCTACGCGAACACGGATTAGTTCCTGTGGGGGTAAGAAATGCCAATGAGACACAGTACCATGCTGCAAGACGCGCCGGTTTAGCACTGCTGCAGGAACAACGACATACTGATCAGCAAGTACCCAGGCCCGCATCATCCGAGGCCAAGCCGGTGAGGTCAACGAATATTACTGATCACCATGAACCCCAACCACGGGAGACGCGCTCTCAATCTCGGTTGGTAGTCCGTCCAGTGAGGTCTGGACAACAGGTTTCTGCGGCAAACGGCGATTTGGTAGTGGTTGCACCCGTAAGTGCGGGTTCCGAACTCCTGGCCGACGGCTGCATTCACGTATATGGTCCGCTAAGGGGACGAGCCTTGGCGGGTATGAATGGTGATGAGTCGGCACGCATATTCTGCCAGAGCCTTGAAGCGGAGTTGATCGCCATCGCCGGACATTACCAGATCAATGAAGAATTGGCGCCGGGGCTCAAAGGCAAACCGGCCCAGGTATGGTTGGATAACCAGCGGTTGATGATTTCCCCAATTTAACCCATCTTTCTGCTTGAGCACTAAAGGCATCAGGAGAACTGACCTTGACCAAGATCGTTGTTTCAACTTCCGGTAAAGGCGGCGTTGGCAAAACCACGACCAGCGCAGCCTTTGCAACCGGCCTTGCATTGCGAGGCCACAAGACCGCTGTCATCGATTTCGATGTCGGTCTGCGCAATCTCGATCTGGTAATGGGATGCGAACGCCGTGTAGTCTATGATTTCGTAAACGTGATCAATGGTGAAGCCAGATTGAGTCAGGCCCTCATCAGGGACAAACGCACCGAACAGCTGTACGTCCTGCCCGCCTCACAGACCCGGGACAAAGCCGCCCTGACAAAAGAGGGCGTAGAACGGATCCTGGACGAACTCATCGCACAGGACTTCGACTATATTATCTGTGACTCCCCTGCCGGAATCGAACATGGGGCACAGATGGCACTGTACTTTGCGGATGAGGCCCTGATCATCACTAATCCCGAGGTATCATCGGTACGCGATTCCGATCGCATCTTAGGCATACTGCAGAGCAAGACACGGCGAGCGGAACGAGGCGAGGCGCCCGTGAAAGAACATCTTCTAGTAACGCGTTATAGTCCGCTGCGGGTATCCAAAGGCGACATGCTCAGTGTCGATGACATACTGGATATCCTGGCGATACCCCTGCTCGGGGTTATTCCTGAATCTAAAACCGTGCTTCAATCATCCAATGCCGGTGTTCCCATCATCCTGGATGATATCAGTGATGCCGGACAGGCCTACAAGGATATCGTTGCTCGCTTTCTGGGCGATGATCGCCCACAACGATTTATTGAAGTGAAAAAACGCTTCCTTAGGCGTCTTTTTGGATAAACAGTTGCAAGGATAATGAACTATGAGTTGGCTCGATTACTTTCGTTCATCACGCACAAATACCGCACAAACCGCAAAAGAACGGCTGCAGATTGTCATTGCCCATGAACGAGCAAACCGTTCCAGTCCTGATTACCTACCCAAACTCAAGAAAGACATCCTTAACGTCATTGCTAAATACGTGCCTATTAAGGATGAAGATGTGAATGTGCAGGTCGATCGCGAAGGCGACTACGAGGTACTGGAGCTGAACATTACACTCCCTGAACCCGAACCGATCAAGCGTGCCTCTTGAGATTCGAGACGAATATAAATGAGAGATCATCCCTGAGGAATAACACTCAGGCGCTTAATACGTCACCATAGCCTCATGTCTTCATTGAAATGGGAAAGTCATCTATGGATATGACTTTCCCGTTTTACCATGCTCGGCAATGAATTCAGTGCCTTCAAACATATCTATAAAACCCATTCACTACGGGTAAATCCATAACATCGGAGGAACAATCATGACCGAATTTTCAGGAAAAACCGTACTCGTCACTGGCGCAGCGGGTAACCTCGGACATGCCGTAGCAGAGACCTTTCACCAGGCAGGCGCCCAGCTGGCCCTCGTCGACCTGAACGCAGATCGACTGCGGGAAGTCTATGCCGAGTGGAAGGATTCATCGTCCTGCCTGTTGATCCCTGTGGATCTCACGGACGAGCAATCCGTACAGAACATGGTGCAGCAGACAGTCTCCCGGTTTGGCCGAATTGATATCCTGGCTAATATTGCAGGAGGTTTTACCATGGGTCCCCCGGCGCATGAAACACCGGTGCGGGACTGGGATTTCATGTTGGATATCAATGCACGCACCATGTTTCTGGTCAGCCGTGCAGTGATACCTGCGATGCTCGAACATGGTGGGGGAAACATCATCAGCGTTGCCGCCAGGGCGGCGAGGGAAGGCAAGGCCAATATGGGACCCTATTGTGTCTCCAAGGCCGCGGTCATCACTTTGACCGAGACCTTAGCTGCAGAACATAAACTCAACAATATCAACGTCAACTGTATCCTCCCCGGCACCATCGACACCCCGCAAAATCGCGAAGCCATGTCCGATGCGGATTACAGTAAGTGGGTACCAACGACCGATCTGGCCAATGTCATCTCGTTTCTCACCTCGGATCAGGCGCATTCTGTCACGGGGGCGGCCATACCGGTCTATGGAAAGAGCTGACCAGGTCTTTTAGGTATATTTCGCCTCCACCCATGATCAAGGAGTCTGTCGGACTTAGGACTGATCTACTGCGGAAAAGTCGGATTTACTCGCCCTAAAAGGGCCAGCCAAGCTGTTCAAAATCGTTCCTGACGATTTTGTGGACAGCCATTGGCTGTGTCAAGAAGGGCCAACCAGGGAAGGTTGGCATCAAACCGTCTTTCCCTCGCGACGATCACCTAAGTCCGACAGACTCCTAGGAAATACACCTGCCATCGATTGATGACAGTATTCATACTGTGCCATCAGGGTACTACGACGACATCACCGCTGTGCAAAATTATATTCTGTTGCAGTTTCCGACCCTTCTTTATGTCTGAATATTCAAACGGGAAAACTTTCTCCTTACCATTTTCGCGTCTCAGAATATGGATGTTATCCTCAGACGCAAAAGGCGTTAATCCTCCCGCCAAGGTTAGCGCCTGCAGCACATCCACATATTGGCCTAATGTGAACTGTCCGGGATTTTGCACTTTACCGATAACGAAGACGTCATATCCGGAAACCTTGGTCACCGTGACGGTAACCACGGCATCTGGTATATAACGCTGGATACGGCGGGTCATCTCTGTCGTCAATTCCTGGTTGGTCTTTCCCGCAGCCTGTACGTTTCCTGCTAATGGAAAGGATATCCCGCCATCCGGACGCACCAGCACCTCCCGATTGAGCTCTTCTTCTTTCCATACCGAGATTTGGAGAACATCCTCCGGTCCAATGCGGTACCCGGGGGATTTCGTCTTGGCGGGCGGGACCTTCCCCGAGGCAGTAGTACCGCTTACCGACGGCTCTGAAAAGGGGTCGATACTCTGACATCCAGTCAGATATACAGAGGCAATCAGAATGAATATGACCGTCACCAGGCTGAATTTACCAAATGCAAAACGCTTCATACTCATTCGCTTATTAGATTGATTCTTCAACATCTTATATTCCGTTGTATTAGGTTATGTCCAACTATACCCCGTCTCGGGTGAGTATATTCCATTCAAATTACCTTAGGAATGCTACCGAGATCACCCCTGCAGTGCCATCTTAGCCGCCCGCGCCGTGTTCACCATTAACATGGCCACAGTCATGGGGCCGACGCCACCTGGGACCGGTGTGATAGCCCCCGCAATCGGCTGCACGGCCTCGAAATCGACGTCCCCAACAAGTTTGTATCCTTTGGCGGATGTGCTGTCCTCAATTCTGTTTATTCCCACATCGATCACCACTGCACCAGGCTTGACCATCTCAGCCGTTATGAACAATGGCTGCCCAATCGCTGCAATCAAAATATCCGCCTGACGCGTCAACGCCGGCAAGTCCTGCGTCTTACTGTGACAAACGGTCACCGTTGCATTCGCTTGCCTTCCCTTCTGAACAAGGATGTTCATCATGGGCTTGCCTACGATATTACTGCGCCCAACGATGACGACGTGTTTTCCCTCGGTGGTATATCCTCCGCGGAAAATCAGCTCAACGATACCGGCCGGTGTGCAGGATTTGAAGCTATCCAGCCCGATAACTAACTTACCGAGATTAATAGGGTGGAAACCATCGACATCTTTCAGTGGCGACATTGACTCTATAATCTTTAGCTCATCGATATGCCGGGGTAGGGGCAACTGCACCAATATACCGTGAACATTGGGATCATGATTCAATTCCCGAATCAATTCCACCATAGACTGCTCCGATAGATCGGCGGAGGGCGTATGCAATACCGATTGGATTCCAACCTCATCGCAAGCCTTACGCTTGTTCGCTACATAGGTCCTGGAGGCGGGGTCGTCCCCGACCAATACAGCAGCCAGACAGGGAGTCACCCCTATCTTTTTGAGTTCTGTTACTTGCGCCTTGACCTCCCGCCTGATTTCAGCCGCGATCATCTTTCCATCGATTAACTGTGCCGACATTTTACCCTATTACCCTACAGTTCAATCCTCAGCCGGAAAGCTGTCGGATCATAGATGAGCGATAGCCTGACTGATGGGAAATCGTTGTATTCTACACCCAAGAGGCCTTCTACGCGATGGGTTTTTAAGGGGCAGCATGAAAGAATCTACAGGGTCAGCTTCGATACAAAACATTTTTTGAGTTACGATAATTCAATGGAGATATGTTCACCAATGAATACATATTCCAATGACCAATGAGTCTTCAGAACATATAACACACCGATTTTATTCCTCAGGCCTTTTTTTGAATCTCAATACCCTTTTCAAGGGTGAGAGATTGATCTCATCCACCACGGTGGCGCGCCGGCTTTGAATGACATGAAGCACGGTATCGGCGATGTCTTGCGGCAAGATATAGTTTTGTTGATCTGCCCCGGGCTCAAAATGCAGCGCTGAGAAAAATTCCGTTTTGACCGCACCGGGATTAATGATACATACCCTGACACCGCTGCTGGCGCATTCCTGGCGCAACGACTGCGCCAATCCTCGCAGGGCGAATTTAGTCGCCGAATAGACCGCCCCACGCTGCCCGCCTGAAAGGGCCGCCTCGGATCCCATGAGGATCAGATCCCCTCTGCCCCGACGCTTCATCAAGGGTAAAAACGCCCGCGCCACGAACACCTGGCTCACTAGATTCAGGTCTATCAGTTGACGAATCTGATCGTAGGAGAATTCCTCCAGTGCGCCGAAGCGCCCCATGCCGGCACAAAGGATCACACCAGCTATTGCGGGGAAGCGTTTACTGAGATTCCCGAGACGCTCGGGCAATTCATCCAGTTGTGCGAGATCGATACGTTCGGCCCGGTAGCGTGGATCATCAGGCTGAAATTTGTCTATTTCTCGGGCGATACCTACGACTTCGTGACCTGCGCCGAGCAGTCGTATGCAGATCTCGCGGCCGATGCCCGAGCTGGCACCGGTGACAATGTACTTGCCTTTGGTGCTCATGTTAAGTGTTTATTATCTTTGGAAAGGGGCACGGTTGATCTCCTTCATCAACTGCTCGATGTCCTCAAGGCGCTCCCCCATCAGTTGTCTCACCCTAGTGGGGGTGACCTGGATGGTGGATGTGCAACGGTTATCGGAAATCACCTTATAGCATCCGATCCGGGCCTTATCGGTACAACGACGGGCCATGGCGTAGAATCCGGAGGCTTCCATGTCATACATAGCATCATCCGGGTATTGCGTTTCCGGCACATCTACCGTGATCAGGGGTTCATGGATCATGGGCAGAATCGTCATAGCGGGTAAATACCAACTTCGTCCGCTGGCAGCATCGGTGATCTTGCGAGCAATGACCCCTTTCCCGCAAAGATGGCGGGCATGCCCAGCCACACCGATATTGAGCCAGGCACTATCGCGGGGTTCGCCAAGCATGGTGTGCAGATACACCAGCGCCGCCGCCGCTGAGGCCTTCCCTACACCTGAGACCACCAATGCCAGTCCGGAAGTTTCGTATACCCGAAAAAGTCCACGGGGCGATCGAGGCCTAAGCCTGAAATGTCCTATCAGTGGATCGACCTCGGCCTTGAGCGCCGCTTCCAGACACATCATGGTGACACCTAGATCCTGCAAGTGATCGCACTCACATAGCGCAACCTATTGATCCGTATAGCGATATTTGCTCCCTCGGGAATCACAATAAGGATTTCTCTCATTCTCAAATTCGCTCTACGAATCAATATATTACACTCTATAAGCACGATCACTTGCAGGATCTAGGTGTCACATCGTGCGCTATCGATGGCTCCTGAGGCTCTAGGCGCTTCAGCATCTGTCGATAATCTTTAAGTTTCTCTGAACAATCTCTAATCAATACCACATTGTCGCGCTTTTTAGCGCCATTGAGAACGATCTCCAGTTTTTCCAATAGCATGCTTAGGGCCGCCGACCGGTAGGATGGGGCCAGCTCATCGCTGCTCAAGAGTTTTTCCAGCGCCTGGATACGGAACCGGTCCATTCCCCAGTAGCGCCGTGAGAGCTGATCGCTGTGCCCGCCGTATTTAAGCAGCAGGGTCTGCGGGATAAAAAGCACGGGATACCGGGCGCAAATACGCAACCATAGATCGTAGTCCTCACAGGCGGGCAAGCTTTCGTCAAAGCCGCCGACTCGGTTAAATACCGAACCATGGATCAGCACCGCGGAGGGAGAAATGACACAGCGTGGCAGGCAATAATGAAAAATCTCCCCACCGTGTTTGGCATGCTTATTCATGGGGTTTACCCGCCGTCCTTTTCTAATCCAGACCTCATCACAGTGACAGATAAGATGAGACCAGTGACAGATAAGATGAGACGAATCAGCCATCAGCGCTTGGTGCTGACGTTCCAATTTATTCGGCAGCCATTCATCATCCGAATCCAAGAAGGCCAGCCACTCACCATGGGCCGATGCTATCCCTTGGTTTCGTGCCCGACTGACGCCTAGATTGTCCTGCTGAAGCAAAACTACTTGCGGAAATCCGTCCTTTACCAGGGCCGCAGTATGGTCGGTGGAGCCATCGTCAACGACGATGATCTCGCCGGGCTGCAGGGTCTGCTTGAGTACCGAATCCAGCGCTCGCTCCAGCAGGTCAGCACGATTATGGGTAGGAATGATGACAGAGATATCCATCTCGCGTCTTGGTTCTTTTGTTTTTAAAAAAAACGATCGGTGCGCTTCGCCTTCAACCCATGGCAACCGCTATGCCGTGCGGTTATTCACCGCTTCAACGGTGATGCGCATTCGGTATAACAACCACAGGCCGGGTAAAGCGGCCAAAAATGTGATGAAAAAGAATGTCGACCAGGCGATGTGTTCTACCAGGTAACCCGCCGCAGGTCCGAGGTAGACACGACCGAGCACGGCCAAGGCCGACAGCAAGGCGAACTGGGTCGCGGTATAGCGATGGTCACACAGGGCCATGAGCAGTGCGACGAAGGCGGCCGTGCCCATGCCACCGGCCAGATTCTCTAAACCCACTGCCATGATCATCAAGGGATAGCTCTTTTCCGCGAGGGCCACCATCATAAAACCCAGGTTGGTGATCGCCTGCAATCCACCAAACAGCAGTAATGATTTGTAAAGGCCAAGCTGGGCCAGGAGTACGCCGCCGAAAAAGGCGCCAACCAGGGTGGCGGCCAGCCCCATGCCCTTGTTTACGAGACCTATATCCGTAGGAGTAAAACCTGGCCCCCGGATCAGGAAGGCCGTTGTGAGGGTGCCCGCAAAAGCGTCTCCGAGCTTGTAGAGCACGATCATGACCAGCAATGCGATGGCCCCCCGACGGGAAAAGAACTCTTTTAAAGGGCCCCATATGGCCTCGGCCAGGCTGCGGGGAGCCCTCGGTTCGACCTTGGGTTCCGGTCCTATGAACGTAGCGACCATCCCGACGGCCATGAGCACGGCCATAAACATATAGGTATCGACCCAACCGATCTGATCGGCGAGTATCAAGGCCACGGCCCCGGACATCAGCATGGCCACACGATAACCCCCAACCGAAACGGCGGCCCCCAGCCCACGTTCTCGCGCCGGCAATACATCGGTGCGATAGGCATCGAAAACGACATCCTGCGAGGCCGAGGTAAAGGCTACAAACAGCGCCAGTGAAGCCATCATCCAGGTGGCCTCGGTAGGCGAGGTCCTCGCCATTGCGGCGATACCCAGCATCAATCCAACCTGGGTAATCAAGATCCAGCCACGGCGCCTTCCCAGCAACGGCGGCACATAACGGTCCATGATCGGAGCCCATAGAAACTTCAAGGTATAGGGAAGACCCACCAGGGTAAAGATTCCAATCGTAGACAGCTCTACATTCTCCACCGCCATCCAGGCCTGCAATGTGCCGGAGGTGAGGGCCAAGGGCAATCCGGAGGAAAAACCGAGCAGCAGAATAACCCCCATCCGCCGATTGACGACGAGATCGACGAGGTTTTGGAGATTCAAGGATAAGTGCTCCGGATTTATACGCGGGTCGAGGCCATAAAAATATTTTAGATCAAAAATCTAGGTCATAATCTATGCTCAATGGTGCATGGTCGGAAAAACGGTTCTCTTTGTAGATAGAGGCCCCCCTCACCTTGTCCTTCAATCCTGGAGTGATGACCTGATAATCGATACGCCATCCCACGTTCTTGGCCCATGCCTGGCCCCGGTTTGACCACCAGGTATATTGATCGGGACGCTCATCGACGACTCGAAAGGCATCCACATATCTCGCCGGCCCGAACAACTCGTCCAACCAGGCTCGTTCCTCGGGTAAAAAACCCGAATTTTTCTTATTGCCACGCCAGTTTTTAAGATCGATCTGTTGATGTGCAATATTCCAGTCGCCGCAGATAATGTATTCACGCCGACACCGACGCAGGGCCTTGAGATAGGGCATGAAGGCCTCCATAAAGCGGAATTTAGCCTGCTGACGTTGTTCGCTTGAAGACCCGGAGGGCATGTAGAGCGATACCACACTGAGCTTGGGAAACTGCAGTTCCAGATAACGCCCCTCCGCGTCAAACTCTTGAGGACCGAAGCCTCGGATGGTCTTTTTCGGCGGGATCCTGGAAAAACATGCCACCCCACTGTAACCCTTCTTTACCGCGTCGAAGTATTCGCAATGATAGCCCCGCGGGGTAAAGATTTCGGACCTAAGCTGATGGAGCTGGGCCTTGGTTTCCTGAACACAGATCAGATCGGCATTCTGACCGGCCAGCCAGTCGAAAAACCCCTTGCGGGCGGCGGCACGTATGCCATTGGCATTCAAGGTGATGATGCGCATCGGTTGTTCTGTGCTCAGTAGTTGTCGCGGGCGCAGCGGCACTATAGCATGAGGCTATTACCTAATCGAATTCTATGCACAAAGTGAACGTTATGAACTATAAAACGCAGTTTCTTGAATTTGCACTCGAATACGGGGTGTTGCGATTTGGTGAGTTCACACTGAAGTCCGGTCGGATCAGTCCCTATTTTTTTAATGCGGGCCTGTTCAACCGCGGTGGCGCCTTGGCCCGCCTCGGTAAATTCTATGCCAGGGCGATTGATGACGCGGGGGTCGAATTCGATATGCTGTTTGGCCCGGCCTACAAGGGGATTCCATTGGCGAGTGCCTCCGCCATTTCGCTGGTGGAGACCTATGGTCGCGATGTCCCCTATGCCTTCAACCGCAAAGAACTCAAATCACACGGCGAAGGTGGAAACATCGTTGGTGCCCCCCTCTCCGGACGGGTACTGATCGTGGATGACGTCATTACCGCGGGCACGGCCATTAGAGAGGCGGTAGACATTATCCATGCTCAAGGTGCCCGTGCCGTGGCAGTAGCGATTGCCCTCGATCGCCAGGAACGCGGGCAGGGCGAGCGCTCGGCCATTCAAGAGGTGGAGCAGGAAATGGGGCTTGAAGTGATCAGCATCGCGAGACTCGAAGACCTCATCGAGATGGTTCGCCAGAGCAAGGCCTTGCGCGATCATCTGGAGGCCATCAATGCCTATAGGCGCGAATATGGGGTTTGACGTGCCGTGGCCCCGAACCCCAGGGCAACGCTGGCGATCTTATGGGTAGCCAAGGCAACCCCAAAGGGCAGGCCCAAAAAGATCAATGCCGGAAGCTGAATCAAACCTGCTCCCCCGCCTGAGAATGCGGAAAACAGGTTGGCCGGCAAGGATATGATAAAAAGCAGGAGTTGATCGATAAATGGCAAGGTATCGAAACGGTGCTCAGGTATAGTTATTTATACTCATGACGGATGGGTATAAAACCTCCACTCTTGAAAGGACGACGGACATGCGACGTAACCTAGCGGGCATTATAGGTGTTTTGATGATCGCGGTTATTCTTTTCTCGCCAACCTTACAGGCCAGGTTGTACCGCTGGGTTGACGACGACGGCCAAGTGCATTACAGCGATAAGGTTCCCCCTAAGCAGGCGCAGAGGGAACGCAAGGTTTTTGATGATGAAGGCAATCTTATTGCCACGGTTGCAGCCCCAAAACTGAAGCAACAAACCGAAACCGAACAAAAACAGGCTGCCCTGGAAGATGAAAAGCATAAAAAGCAGAAGGAACAAGCCGCATTCGATCAGGGTTTATTGAGGACCTTTTCAAGTGCTCAGCAGCTTAAAACGGTTCGTGACGAAAGACTGAAGATCATCGAGTTGATGCTCGCCAACCTGGAATACAAACTATCAGGGTTGCGTGAAAAACAATCGCAGCTCAAGCAGGATGAAGATGCGGCCAAGGAGGACCAAGGGCCAGCCCTAGAGAAGATAAAAAAGCACCAACAACGGGTTCGCTCCGAAATCGATTCCGTAAATGAACAACTGACTGTTCAAATCAAGAAAAAAAAGGAAACCGAAGAACGCTTTGAATCCTACATCAAACGATTTGCTGAACTCGAAGGCGATTAGGCACCTCGTCCAGTCGTTATTATTTTTCTGCGCGGAAAAGCGCCTCTAAACCCTCAACCGCTAAGCAGGGTACCTATGCCCTGATCCGTGAACAGTTCCAGCAAGACGGCGTGTTCCACCCGACCATCAATGATATGCGCAGTCCTAACCCCCGATCTGACGGCATCCAGGGCACAGTCGATCTTGGGTAACATGCCGCCGTAGATGGTTCCATCCGCGATCATGGCATCTACTTGCTTGGGCTTGAGGCCGGTGAGCAGATTGTCTTGCCGATCCAGTATCCCGGTAGTATTAGTGAGCAGAATTAGTTTTTCTGCCCCCAGCACGGAGGCCAACTTGCCGGCCACCAGATCGGCATTGATATTATAGGACTGGCCATCTCGTCCCACGCCGATGGGCGCGATTACCGGAATGAAATTACCTTCCTCCAGGCGCTTGACCACCGATGGATCGATGCTGACGACTTCACCCACGTGGCCCAGATCGATGATTTCGGGAACATCGACCGCTGGGGAACGCCGAGAGACGGTGAGCCTTCTGGCGCGTATCAGGCCACCATCCTTGCCGGTAAGACCCACGGCACATCCCCCGTGCTGATTGATGAGGTTGACGATCCCCTTGTTGACCAGCCCACCAAGCACCATCAAGACCACATCCATGGTTTCACTGTCGGTGACCCGCATGCCGTCGATAAAGCGGCTTTTCTTGCCGAGTTGTTTGAGAACACGACCGATCTGGGGACCACCGCCGTGAACTACGACAGGGTTGATGCCCACATGCTTCATCAGCACGATATCACGGGCAAAACCACTTTTTAAATCTTCGTCAACCATGGCATTACCACCATACTTGATCACCACGGTCTTCCCATGGAAGCGTCGGATGTAGGGCAATGCCTCGATGAGGACCCTGGCAATATTGGTCGCGGATTCCTTATCCATAAATCGTTCTATATTTCGGTGGGTGAATTGGCAACCTATATACCCATGACGGATGGGTCCTATTAAAAGGGGAGCCTTAAGGAGGGATCCACCTTCAGCAGCTGAACTCGAAAGATTTCCTGAATACTTTGCAGTGTCGATTGATTTTCGGCTTCGAAACGGATCACCAGGCTCGGTGTGGTGTTGGAAGCGCGTACCAGCCCCCAACCATCGGGGTAATCCACCCTTAGGCCGTCGATTTCGTTAATCTGGCCACCTTCGAATTCCGCGCTGGCAATCAATGCCTGCATAAAGTCGTGCTGGGCGCCGTCTTGGTCAAAGTGGACATTCAATTCCGGGGTACTGATGGCATTCGGTAACTCGGCAAAAACCTCGCTGCTCGGGCGATCGTCCTTGGAAAGGATTTCCAATAAACGAGCCGCGGTATAAAGGCCATCATCGAAGCCATACCAGCGTTCCTTAAAAAAGATGTGACCACTCATTTCGCCGGCGAGCAGGGCGCCGGTCTGCTTCATTTTAGCCTTCATGAAGGAATGCCCCGTCTTCCACATCAGGGGCCTGCCACCATAGTGCTTGATCACATCGTCCAGAAGTCGAGAGGACTTCACATCATAAATTATTTCCGCGCCGGGATTACGTGACAGCACATCCTTTGCATACAGCATCATCTGACGATCCGCCCAGATGATAAGCCCCTGCTCATCGACTACTCCAAGCCGATCACCGTCACCATCAAAGGCCAACCCCAACGCCAAACCCTCAGCGGTGACGCAGGTGATGAGATCCTCCATATTACTGGGGATACTCGGATTGGGATGGTGATGGGGGAAACGGCCATCGATCTGACAATAGAGCTCCCTAACATCACAACCCAAGGCCCGAAAAAGGGCAGCGGCCGTGGGGCCGGCGACCCCGTTACCACAGTCGATGGCAATACGCAGCGCCCGCACAGGTTTCACGTCCTCGCAGATGCGTCTTATATAACTCTGGATCAGGTCCCTATGTTCCCACTGACCCTGGCCCAAGGGCATGTCTGCCTGGAGGATACGTTGGTAGATCTGTTGAATGTCCTTTCCATGCAGGGTCTTGCCATCCATGACCAGCTTCAGGCCATTGTACTCAGGAGGATTATGGCTACCCGTCACCATGATCCCAGCCTCCGTGCCCAACACCTGGGTGGCGTAGTACAGTACCGGAGTGGGGACCTCACCGATATCGATGACGCTGCACCCGGCGGACATCAGACCTTGCCGAACCGCAGTGGCGAGTTCGGCACTGGAAAGACGCCCGTCCCGGCCTACGACCACCCGTGGACTGCCCGGATACAACACCCCCACGGCATGCCCTATGCTGCGCACCACTGATGGCGTCAAGGCATTATGTACCAGGCCACGAATATCGTAGGCGCGAAAGATGTCAGGGCTAAGATCCATATTTTATTTTCAAAGGTTATATTCGAGTGGGCCCCATCCTAGAACGGCCCCTACTCCAGCGCAACAATCACTCCCGTCCTGAGTGTCCAAACCCGCCTTCGCCACGATGACTCTGCTGAAATCTGTCTACGATCTTGAAGTCAGCCTGTACTACGGGCACGATCACCAGCTGCGCGATCCGTTCACCGACCTGGACGGTAAAGGGCTGCTTGCCTCGATTCCAGCAAGAGACAAACAGTTCTCCCTGGTAATCAGAATCGATCAACCCGACCAGATTTCCCAACACGATGCCGTGCTTATGTCCCAGCCCTGAGCGGGGTAAAATCATAGCGGCCAGCCCTGGGTCGCAGATGTGAATCGCGATACCGGTAGGGATCAGTTCACAATCACCGGCATTGAGGGTAAGAGGGCCATCCAGACAGGCCCGCAGATCCAGTCCGGCCGAGCCTGGAGTGATGTATTCGGGTAACGCAATTTCACGACCGATACGCTCATCCAGGATCTTGACTTCTACGGTGTGTCTGGCGCCGTGGGACGATGCCCTTGTGGGTTGCTGCATAACGTTCTGCCAAAAGTTCAATGAGTTGTCGAGCGAGTTTTCGTTTTGGGGCCTTGGGCAACGATCGTTGCCCGCTGGTCCAGTAGACCTCCAGGGCATTGTATTCGCTTTCAAAACCGCTGTCCGGTACCCCGACCCGGTTGGCGGCAATCATATCCAGAGATTTCTGTTTGAGCTTGCCCCGCGCGTATTTTTCCAGGTTCCGGGTCTCGGCGGCAAAACCCAATGTGAAAGGAGGCGACTCGAGGCCGGCCACAGTGGCGACGATATCGGGAGTACGCACCAGCTCCAGGGCCAGTTGATCCTGTTTCTTTTTAATCTTCTGCCGTTCAGCCATGACCGGCCGGTAATCCGCCACGGCCGCACAGGCGATGAAGATCTGTACCTCGGCCAGCTCGTCCATCACGACATCATACATCTGCTGGGCGGATTCTACCTCGATTCGCCTCGCTCCCCGGGGAGTCGACATTGCGACTGGCCCGCTGATCAGCTTGACCGCGGCACCCGCCTCCAGCGCAGCCTCGGCCAGGGCGAACCCCATCTTGCCGGAGCTTCTATTAGTGATATAACGTACTGGATCGAGTGCCTCACGCGTGGGACCGGCAGTGATCATTACACCCAGTCCCCGCAATTCACCCCGGTTGAACAGACCGGACAGGGCCTCGACCAGTTCCAGGGGTTCCAGCATCCTGCCTTCGCCCTGCTCACCACAGGCCTGACTGCCCTTCCCGGGACCAAACAGCGCAAGACCTCTTTCCTCGAGTTGGGCGACATTATGCCGAGTGGCCGGATTAGACCACATCAGACGATTCATCGCCGGGGCCAGGGCGATGGCTGCATCGGTGGCCAGGCACAATGTGCTGAGCAGATCATCGGCCAAGCCATGGGCCAGCTTGGCCATGAAGTCCGCGCTGGCAGGGGCGATCAATACCACATCCGCCCAACGCGCCAGTTCGATGTGCCCCATGGCAGCCTCGGCCTGGGGGTCCAACAAGGCGGTATGCACGGGATTGCCGGACAAGGCCTGAAAGGTCAGCGGGGTGACGAACTCGGTGGCGGCCCGGGTCATGACCACTCGAACCTCGGCACCAGCATCGCGCAGCCGCCGAGTGAGATCGGCACTCTTGTAGGCCGCGATCCCGCCGCTGATCCCCAGAACAATCTGTTTGCCGAATAAAGACATGTGTAAAGTGTATCAAAGCCGGTGCCAATACTCGATCATGTTATGATTTCCTACTAGGAGCCTGTCGGACTTAGGTGATCGTAACGAGGGAAAGCCGGTTTGAGTCCAATTTTTCGATCATTCGAGGCGAATAGGGATGCCTATTTAACGAAAATGATCGGGAAATCCGGCCAGCCAGACTTGTCCGCAGTAGGTTAGCTCATTCTCGGACAGCCTCCTAGACACCGTATAAGGAGGTACGATGACAATACGCGACTGGCCCGCTGACGAACGGCCACGGGAAAAACTGCTGAGCCGCGGTCCAGAGGCTCTCACCGATGCCGAGTTGCTGGCCATTTTTCTACGCACCGGGGTCGCCGGAAAGACGGCCGTGGACCTTGCCCGTGAGTTGCTGGAGGGGTTCGGTGGTCTTCGCCCCCTGCTCAAGGCGGATCAAAAGACCTTCTGCGCCGGCAACGGCCTCGGAGAGGCCAAATATGCACAACTTCAGGCCTCCCTGGAGATGGGTCGGCGCCATCTATTCGAGTCCGTGAAGCGCGGTGATGTACTCAGCAGCCCGCAAGACACCCGCGCCTTTCTCACCCTGCAGCTACGCGACGCCCCCTCCGAGGTCTTCGCCTGCCTGTTCCTGGACAACCGCCACCGAGTGATTGCCTTTGAAGAACTCTTCCAGGGAACCATCGACGGGGCCAGCGTCCACCCCCGCGAGGTAGTCAAACGAGCCCTTCATCACAATGCCGCCGCCCTCATCTTGGCCCATAATCATCCCTCAGGCGTGGCCGAACCCAGCCAAGCCGACCAGCGCATCACCCACCGACTGAAGGATGCCCTGGCACTGATCGATGTCCGCGTGCTGGACCACATCGTGGTTGGGGATGAAGTAGTGTCTTTTGCCGAGCAGGGATTGCTGTGAGGACCATGCCTGGGAGACAGCAAGCTGTACAAAATGGGGATATAGACCTTGGAGGTTTAGCCAAACACCGCATCCGGGAAGCTCTGAAGCAATGCAATGAGACCTTCCCTAATCAGAAAGGCAAACCTGTCGCCAACCCTTCCTGAATTTGAACCAATACCATGCCGCTTTTCTGAAGTTGCTGGGAGGGCGCTATGAAGGGCTATATTCCGGAAACGGCTGAAGGATGTGCGTAATGAAACACC